>JAFYRZ010000115.1 GCA_017546745.1 Clostridia bacterium | reverse complement strand
GCTGAGCTTCTTAAGATTGAGGCACAGAACAAGAAGCGCGACTCGTTTGAGGGAGAAAACAAAGAAAGACTTCTTGAGAGCGAAAAGCTTAACGAGGAGCTTGCAGAGCTTAATTCGCAGAGAAGAGATGCGGAGCTCGGAAGCGACGAGTTCGAAAAGGAGCTTGCAAGCATCAGGATCAAGAGCAAGGATAAGAACGCCTCCCGTCAGGTAATCTATGAAAACACCGTTAAAAACGAGAGCGCGCTCACAAAGCTTCTTGAGGCAAGAGATAAGCTTGGCTCATCTCTTTGGGACGAGTATGAAATAAGCTACGAGGACGCTGTTGCGCTCGAATATCCCGCAGTTACCGCGGAAAACCACGACGAGGTCGCGCAAATACAGTCTACCTGTCGCGCAAGACTTCGCGCACTCGGAAGCTTTAATCCCGAGTCTATTGAGAAATACGCAGAGGTCAAGTCACAGTACGATACCTATATGGCGCAGTATCAGGATCTTACCGGCTCCTTTGATCAGCTCGTTGAGATCATCTCCCGTCTTGAGGTTGAGATGCGTACAAGCTTCGTTACCGCATTTGAGGCTATCAACCGTAATTTCGGTATAACCTTTAAGGAGCTGTTCGGCGGCGGTAGTGCAGAGCTTCTTCTCGTTGACCCCGACGACGTTCTTACCTCGGGTATCGAGATAAAGGCGGCGCCTCCCGGTAAGATCATCAAAAATCTTGCGCTTCTTTCCGGTGGAGAGCAGTCCTTCGTTGCGATAGCGCTCCTGTTTGCAATACTCAAGGTCAACCCGACACCCTTCTGTATCCTTGACGAGATCGAGGCGGCGCTTGACGAGGTTAACGTATTCCGTTTTGGCGAATATATCAAGAAGTTTGACGACGGAACGCAGTTCATACTTATAACCCACCGCCGCGGTACTATGGAGATAGGCGACAGGCTTTACGGTGTAACGATGCCGCAAAGAGGTATCTCGCAGGCGATAGAGCTTAACGTAAATGAAATTGAAGGAAAGCAAAAGGAGCTTTTAGATGGGGTTCTTTGAGAAATTGAAAAACGGTCTTTTTAAGACCAAAAACGCAATATTTAATAAGCTTGACGGATTTTTCAAGAAGTTCGCAAAGGTAGATGAGGACCTCTTTGATGAGCTTGAGGAGCTTCTTATCGAGGCTGATATCGGCGTTAATACGACGATGGAGATACTCGACGATCTACGTGAAAGAGTTATCGACGAGCATATAAAGGAGCCCGTAGCAGTTAAGGATTTACTCTTTAATATCCTCACCGAGATGGTTGGGGAGCACGAGCCCCTAAACCTCTCAACTAAACCGTCTGTTATATTTGTTATCGGAGTAAACGGCGTCGGAAAGACAACTTCGATAGGAAAAATCTCGGCAGAATTAAAATCTCAGGGCAAAAAGGTTGTCGTTGCGGCGGCAGATACCTTCCGCGCAGCGGCTGCCGAGCAGCTTAGCGTATGGTGTGACAGAGCCGGCGTTGATATTATCATGCAGGGTGCAGGAGCAGATCCTGCTGCTGTCGTGTTCGACGCTATCAGCGCTGTAAAGTCAAGAAAGGCAGACGTCCTTATTATTGATACCGCAGGCAGACTTCACAACAAGAAGAACCTTATGGACGAGCTTTCAAAGATAGACAGAGTCATTCACAGAGAATTACCCGATGCGGCTATCGAGACCCTTCTCGTGCTTGACGCTACCACCGGACAAAACGGTGTAAATCAGGCTAAGGAGTTTAAGGAAAGCTCTAAGATCACGGGTCTTATTTTAACAAAGCTTGACGGTACGGCAAAGGGTGGTATAGTTCTTTCTATCAAGCGCGAGCTTGGTATTCCGGTCAAGTTTATCGGTGTTGGCGAGGGTATCGACGATATGAAGCCCTTTTCCGCCACCGAATTTACAAAAGCACTTTTTGAGGTTGAATAATGATAACAAGCAAGCAAAGAGCATATTTAAGATCGCTCGCACAGTCGCTTGACCCTATCTTTCAGATCGGTAAGGGCGGAATTGGCGAGGAAACGGTAAATCAGCTTTCCGCGGCTCTTGAGGCGCGCGAGCTTATCAAGGCAAGAGTTCTTGATAACTCCGGCTTTTCGGCAAAGGAGGCGGCAGAAATTATTGCAGAAGCAACCGAGGCTGACGTAGTTACCTGTATCGGAACGAAATTCGTTCTTTACAGAAGATCAAAGAAAAAGCCGAAGATAGAGCTTCCGTAATATTTTACACTTATGGATCTTTTGAATCTAAAAAGCTCGGTAAAGTAAAGAATGACCGAGAAAAGATTTCTTCATACCGTTGGTGTTGCAGAAATGGCAAAGAGGCTCGGAGAGATTTTTCTCCCCGACCAAAAAGACGAGCTTATTGCCGCAGGGTATCTACACGATATAGCAAAGGAATATACCGAGCGAGAGCTTTTAAGCCTTATAAATGAATTAGGCTACGAGCTTACATCGTCGGATATCCTTTCCCCCGCGGTGCTACACGCCTACGCCGCACCGACTGTAATAACGAGGGATTTCTCCGAATACGCAAGCGAGGATATTTTATCCTCTGTATTCAATCATACGACAGGAGCCGATCAAATGTCGCTTTTCGACGAGATAATTTTCATATCTGATTTTATCGAGGAGGGAAGACCTTACGAGGCGTCAAAAACGGTACGAGAAGAGCTTTTTTCAAGGCTTTACATGGCTAAATCCTATGAGGAAATGCTTTTAGCGCTCCATATGGCGTCGCTTTCCTCGATAGAATCTACCGTAAAGTCTCTCGAAAAGAGAAATCTATATATAAACGAAAAAACAAAAGATGCAAGAAACTATTTTTTAAATTTAATTAAGCAGGAAACAAATAATGAACACTAACGAGATCAAAATTTTCGATTCCAAAACCCTTGCCGAAGAGATCGTCAAGGTGCTTATAGAAAAGCAGGCAAATAACGTTAAGATGTTTAACGTACAGGATAAGACGAGCGTTACCGACTTTTACGTAAACGCGACCGCAAGATCCTCAACACACGTTGGCTCTCTTTCCGACGACGTTGACGAGAAGATGAGCGAGCTCGGCAGAGCACCTCTTCGCGTTGAAGGCAGACAGGGCAACTCCTGGATACTTATAGACTTTGGCGACGTTATCGTTAACGTTTTTGACAGAGAGTCAAGACAGTTTTACGATTTCGACAGACTCCTCCCTGAGGACGGAGCCTGCGATATTGAGGCTCTTGTTGCCGAGGTCAACGCTAAATTTGAAATTAATAAGAATTGAGGATATAGAAAATGAATTACGAGCATTCTGATATTGAAGCCAAATGGCAAAAATATTGGGAAGAAAACGGAACGTTCAAGACCGACGTTTGGGATTTCTCTAAACCTAAGTATTACGTTCTCGATATGTTCCCCTATCCCTCCGGTGTAGGACTTCACGCAGGACACCCCGAGGGATATACAGCTACCGATATTATGTCGCGTATGAAGCGTATGCAGGGCTATAACGTTCTTCACCCGATGGGATACGATTCCTTCGGTCTTCCGGCAGAGCAGTATGCCGTCAGCACCGGCAATCACCCCAACGGCTTTACTCAGGCGAATATAAAGACCTTCTCAAATCAGCTTCGCGAGCTTGGATTTGACTATGATTGGGATAAAATGATCGCTACCAGCGATCCCGATTTCTACAAGTGGACG
>JAFYRZ010000114.1 GCA_017546745.1 Clostridia bacterium | reverse complement strand
GACCCCACCGTGCTGATCACGGGTGACGGAAGCTTTGGCATGAATCTCAACGAGCTTGCTACCGCCGTCAGCTACAACGTTCCCGTTGTGGTGGTTCTTTTGAACAACGGTGTGCTTGGCATGGTTCGTCAGTGGCAGACCCTGTTCTTCGGAAAGCGGTATTCCAACACCGTGCTGGGAAGACAGACCGATTTCGTGAAGCTTGCCGAGGCGTTTGGCGCTGTGGGACTTCGCGCAGAGACCCCCGCACAGTTTGAGGAGGCCTTCAAGGCGGCTATGGCGGCGGGACGTCCCGTTGTGATCGATACCGTCATCGACAAGGACGAATTCGTGCTTCCCATGCTTCCTCCCGGCGGTTCCATCGACGATATTATCGTGAAGAAGTGAGGTGCCTATGGAAAAGGTCAATCAATTTGTCATCGCCGTTTACGTTGACAACCGATACGGCGTTCTGACGAGAGTTACCAGTATGTTTACGCGGCGCGGCTTTAACATCGACGCGCTGACGGTTGGAGAAACCGAGCATCCCGAATATTCCCGTATCACCATTTCCATGAGCGGTGACGGCTATGCGCGCGAGCAGATGATCAATCAGCTCCGCAAGCTTTACAACGTCAAAAAGGTAGAGGTGCTGGAGGACGATTCCATTCGCCGTGAGCTGATGCTCATCAAGGTGAAGAATGACAGCGCCACCCGCGCCGACATTCTGGCGGCCGTTGACGTGTATCGCGCCAAGGTCATCGACTACACCACCGACGAGCTTTGCGTGGAGATCACGGGCGATCCCACCAAGATCGACGCGTTTGTCGAGCTGATGGTTCCCTTCGGCATCATCGAGATGTGTCGTACGGGTATCGTGGCGCTGGAGCGCGGCGGTCAGACGCTTCTCGGAAAATAAATTTTGTGTTCAATTGCGGACACCCCCATCCATCGTATTCCCATTGAAAAAAATAAAACAATCTACATAAAAAGGAGGCCATTATCATGGCAAACATTTACTACCAGCAGGACTGTGATCTGAACAAATTGAACGGTAAAACCGTTGCGATCATTGGCTACGGCTCCCAGGGACACGCACACGCGCTGAACCTCAAGGATTCCGGCGTTAACGTAATCGTTGGTCTTTACGAAGGCTCCAAGAGCTGGGCAAAGGCTGAATCCCAGGGTCTGAAGGTTATGACTGCGGCTGACGCGGCAAAGAATGCGGATCTTATCATGATCCTCATCAACGATGAGAAGCAGGCAAAGCTTTACAAGGAGAGCATCGAGCCTAACCTTACCGAGGGCAAGACTCTTGCGTTTGCACACGGCTTCAACATTCACTTCGGTTGCATCAAGCCTCCCAAGAACGTGAACGTTATCATGGTTGCACCCAAGGGCCCCGGTCACACGGTTCGTTCCGAGTACCAGGTTGGTAAGGGTGTTCCTTGTCTGATCGCCATCCACCAGGATGCAACGGGCGACGCACTTGAGATCGGTCTTGCATACGCGCTCGGTATCGGCGGCGCACGCGCAGGCGTTCTTGAGACCACCTTCCGTACCGAGACCGAGACCGACCTCTTCGGTGAGCAGGCTGTTCTTTGCGGCGGTGTTTGCGCACTTATGCAGGCAGGCTTCGAGACCCTCGTTGAGGCAGGCTACGATCCGAGAAACGCATACTTCGAGTGTATTCACGAGATGAAGCTCATCGTTGACCTTATCTATCAGTCCGGCTTTGAGGGTATGAGATATTCTATCTCCAACACCGCAGAGTACGGCGACTATATTACCGGTCCTAAGATCATCACCGAGGACACCAAAAAGGCTATGAAGAAGATCCTCTCCGATATTCAGGACGGTACCTTTGCAAAGGACTTCCTTCTCGATATGTCCGACGCAGGCAGCCAGGTTCACTTTAACGCAATGAGAAAGATCGCCTCCGAGCATCACTCCGAGACGGTTGGTAAGGATATCAGAAAGCTTTACAGCTGGGCAGACGAGGAAAAGTTCATCAACAACTAAAAATCGGTGAATTTTGCGAATATGCGCAGCTCCAGCGCCTTGCAGTAGGCTTCTACAGCGGCGGCACAGGATCGGGGCATCTTCATCAAAATTCCCTCGATTTTCGGTGCGCGAGGGTCGGCTTCGTTAGGACCTTCGCGCAGCATTCCGCTTTAACTTTTGCACAAATAAATGCTTGCCGCCCCGAAAAAGGGGCGGCAGATTGGATTTTATTATGATTAAGGATACAGTAATAGACGGGGCGCACAACGCGCCGCACCGTTCGCTTTATAATGCGCTCGGACTTACCAAGGAGGAGCTTTCCCGCCCTCTTATCGGTATCGTAAGCTCGTATAACGAGATAGTTCCCGGGCATATGAACCTTGACAAGATCACCGAGGCGGTAAGAGTGGGAGTTGCTATGGCAGGCGGAACTCCGATAGTTTTCCCTGCGATCGCCGTTTGTGACGGTATTGCCATGGGTCACGTGGGAATGAAGTATTCGCTCGTAACCCGCGACCTCATAGCCGACTCTACCGAGGCTATGGTAATGGCGCACGGCTTTGACGGTCTTGTTATGATACCTAACTGTGACAAGAACGTGCCCGGTCTTCTTATGGCTGCGGCAAGATTAAATATACCCACCGTATTCGTTTCGGGCGGACCTATGCTCGCGGGCAGGGTCGGCGGCAAGAAGACCAGCCTTTCCTCTATGTTTGAGGCGGTTGGCGCTTACAAGGCAGGTAAAATAGACGAGGATAAGCTTGACGAGTTCGAGTGTAAGACCTGTCCCTCCTGCGGCTCCTGCTCGGGAATGTATACGGCAAACTCTATGAACTGCCTGACCGAGGTTCTCGGTATGGGACTTCGCGGTAACGGCACTATCCCTGCCGCATATTCCGCGCGTATCCAGCTTGCAAAGCACGCAGGAATGAAGGTCATGGAGCTTGTAGAGAAGAATATCCGTCCTCTTGACATTATGACCGAGGGCGCGATAAGAAACGCTATAACTATGGATATGGCGCTCGGCTGCTCTACCAACAGTATGCTCCACCTTCCCGCTATCGCAAACGAGTGCGGTGTAGAGTTCAACCTTGACACGGTAAACGAGATCAGCGAGAAAACGCCTAACCTCTGCCACCTTGCTCCCGCAGGACCTACGTATATGGAGGACCTTAACGAGGCGGGCGGAGTTTATGCGGTGATGAAGGAGATAGAGAAGCTCGGGCTTCTTGATACCACCTGTATGACGGTTACCGGCAGGACGGTCGGCGAGAATATTGCCGACGCAAAAAATCTTGACGATACGGTTATAAGACCCGTGGAGAACCCCTACTCGAGGACCGGCGGAATTGCCGTTCTTCGCGGTAATCTTGCGCCCGACGGCTGTGTCGTAAAGCGCAGTGCCGTGGCGGCAGAGATGCTTGTGCACGAGGGCCCCGCAAAGGTTTACGAGTCGGAGGAGGAGGCTATCGCCGCTATCTATGCCGGCAAAATAGTAAAGGGTGACGTTGTAGTTATCCGCTACGAGGGACCTGCGGGCGGACCGGGTATGCGAGAGATGCTCTCTCCCACCTCGGCAATTGCGGGAATGGGACTTGACAAGGACGTTGCTCTTATCACCGACGGACGCTTCTCGGGTGCTACGCGCGGCGCGTCCATCGGACACGTTTCCCCCGAGGCTGCCTCGGGCGGTATTATCGCCTACGTAAAGGACGGAGATATCATCTCCATAAATATCCCCGAATATAAGATCGCGCTTAAGGTATCCGACGAGGAGCTTGAGGCTCGCCGCTCTCTGATGCCTATAAAGAAAAAGGAGAATATCAGGGGCTATCTTAAGAGATATGCCGCTATGGTTTCCTCCGCAGACAAGGGCGCAATAATCAATAAGTAAGGAGAGCTATTATGATAGAGTACGGCTTACAGCTTTACAGCGTGCGAGACATCACTAAGGAGGATCTCCGTGACGCGCTTCGCAGGGTTGCCGAGATGGGCTATACCTACGTTGAGTTTGCGGGCTTTTTCGGTCACCCTGCAGAAGAGGTCAAGGCGTGGCTTGACGAGTTTGGCTTAAAGGTCAGTGCGACCCACACCGGCTACGCGGAGCTTATCCCGAGCAACATAAAAAGCACCGTTGCCTATCACAAGGCTATCGGCTGCGATACCGTTATAATCCCCGGCTCGGCTTATAAGACCCCCGAGGAGGTCGAATTTACCATCGCGCTTCTCAGCTACGCGGATAAATATCTTAAGGCGGAGGGTATGACCCTTGGCTACCACAACCACTCAAAGGAGCTTTACCCCAACGATTTCGGAACGGTCTTTGAGGACGAGATCTTAAATCGCACGGACGTTATGGTAGAGATAGATACCTTCTGGCTCTTTAACGCAGGCATCGATCCCGTGCCCTATCTTGAGGCGCACAAGGACCGCATCGGCGTGATACACCTTAAGGACGGCGATATCCCCGTGGGAAAGGCGCGCGACTTCAACAATGCGCACGACGGCGTTATCGGAAGATCCGTCGGAGCGGGAATGGCTCCCGTAAAGGCTGTGCGCGAGTGGGCGCTTAAGAATAATATTCTTATGGTCGTTGAGTCCGAGGGACTTGATCCCACAGGGCCCGATGAGGTAAAGCGCTGTATAGATTATCTTCGCTCGCTCGAAACTAACTAAAATCAGGAGAAATACCTATGGCAATGACAATGACGCAAAAGATACTTGCGGCGCACGCAGGGCTTAAGGAGGTCGAGGCAGGACAGCTTATTCTCGTCTCGCTTGACAGAGTTTTAGGAAACGATATCACCTCCCCCGTTGCTATCCGCGAGTTTGAGAAGATAGGCAAGGGTGAGGTCTACGACAAGGACAAGGTGACTATGGTAATGGACCACTTTGCCCCCAACAAGGATATAAAGGCGGCGGTGCAGTGTAAGATGTGCCGCGACTTCTGCGAGGAAAAGGAGGTCACCCATTTTTACGACGTCGGAAGAATGGGAATCGAGCACGCGCTTCTTCCCGAAAAGGGTCTTGTAGTTCCGGGTGACGTTGTTATCGGCGCAGACTCGCATACCTGCACCTACGGTGCGCTCGGCGCGTTTTCTACCGGCGTCGGCTCTACCGATATGGCTTGCGGTATGGCAACCGGAAAGGCTTGGTTTAAGGTTCCCTCGGCTATAAAATTTGTGCTTAAGGGAAAACTCAATAAGTACGTTTCCGGAAAGGACGTTATTCTTCACATAATCGGTATGATCGGTGTTGACGGCGCGCTTTATAAGTCTATGGAGTTCGTGGGCGAGGGAGTTTCCGCTCTCACCATCTTCGACCGTCTTACCATTGCGAATATGGCTATCGAGGCAGGTGCAAAGAACGGCATTTTCCCCGTAGACGAGCAAACCGTTAAGTACGTTAAGGAAAGATCGGACAGAGAAATAGTAGCATACGAGGCAGACGAGGACGCGGCTTATGACGCGGTTTACGAGATAGACCTCTCGACCGTCAAGTCCACCGTCGCATTCCCCCACCTTCCCGAGAACACGAGAACGATAGACGAGGTTGGCACGGTTAAGATAGACCAGGTCGTTATCGGCTCCTGCACCAACGGACACTATAAGGATCTTGCCGAGGCGGCAGAGATCATAAAGGGCAAAAAGGTAGCAAAGAACGTGCGCGCGATAATTATTCCCGCAACCCAGGACATCTACCTTAAGGCTATGGAGGCAGGACTTCTTAAGATATTTATCGAGGCGGGCTGTGTCGTTTCGACCCCCACCTGCGGTCCCTGTCTTGGCGGATATATGGGAATTCTCGCGGCGGGCGAGAGGGCGGTCGCAACCACGAACCGCAACTTCGTCGGCAGAATGGGCGACGTAAAGAGCGAGGTCTATCTTGCGAGCCCTGCCGTTGCGGCGGCATCTGCTATTGCGGGCAGAATTGCCGACCCTAACGAAATTTGAGGAGGCAGAAAATGAGATTTGAGGGAAAAGCAATAAAGTACGGCGATAACGTTGATACCGACGTTATCATTCCTGCAAGATATCTTAACACGATAGATAAGCGCGAGCTTGCCTCCCACTGTATGGAGGACATCGATAAGGACTTTACTAAAAAGGTAAGACCCGGTGACATTATGGTAGCCGGCTACAACTTCGGCTGCGGCTCATCTCGTGAGCATGCGCCCATAGCTATCAAGGAGTCGGGCATCTCTTTAGTTATCGCGAGAAGCTTTGCGAGAATTTTCTACCGCAACTCTATCAACATCGGACTTGCTATTCTTGAATGTGACGAGGCGGTGGACGCGATTCGCGAGGGCGACGAGGTTGATGCAGACCTTGACGCAGGCGTCATTTATAACAAAACCACCGGCGAGAGCTTTAAGACGAAGCCCTTCCCCGAGTTTATCCAGAGGATAATCACCTCGGGCGGACTTGTTGAAGCTATCAAGGCAGGCGTAATAAAGTAAACAAAGATTTACAAAACGAGCGAGTTTTACACAAAATTCGGTCGGAAAGGACATAAAATGAGATACAATATCGCACTACTTAAGGGCGACGGAATAGGCCCTGAGATAGCCCAAAGCGCAACCCGCGTGCTTTTGGCTATCGGTAAGAAATACGGTCACGAATTTATATTCACCCCCTACGATATAGGCGGTATAGCCTACGATAAGCACGGAATTCCTCTTCCCGAGGAAACGGTTGCGGGCTGTCTTGCCTCCGATTCCGTGCTTCTCGGTGCGGTTGGCGGACCGAAGTGGGATACCCTCCCCGGTCATCTTCGCCCCGAAAAGGCGCTTCTCGGCATCCGCGCGGCAATGGAGCTTTTTACGAATCTTCGCCCCGCGAAGCTTTATCCCGCGCTTAAGGGCGACTGCCCTCTTCGCGAGGACATCGTTGCGAACGGCTTCGATATTATGATAGTAAGAGAGCTTACCGGCGGTATCTACTTTGGCGAGCGCGGAGTTCGCGAGGGTAAATACGGTGAGGAGGCTTACGACACCGAGTGTTACAGCCGAATGGAGATCGAGAGGATCGCAAGAGTTGCGTTTGAGACCGCTATGGTCAGAAATAAGCGCGTTATAAGCATTGATAAGGCAAACGTTCTCGAGTCGTCAAGGCTTTGGAGAAGGGTCGTGCACGAGGTTGCGGCAGAGTACCCCGAGGTTACCGTTTCTGATATGCTCGTTGACAACGCGGCAATGCAGCTCGTAAGAAACCCCGGTCAGTTTGACGTTATCGTCACCTCGAATATGTTCGGTGATATCCTTTCGGACGAGGCGTCGCAGATCACCGGCTCTATCGGTATGCTTCCCTCTGCCTCGCTCGGCTCTACGAAGCGCGGTCTTTACGAGCCTATCCACGGCTCTGCTCCCGACATCGCGGGTCTCGGTAAGGCGAACCCGATAGCGACCATACTCTCTGCGGCAATGATGCTTCTTTATTCCTTCGGTCTTACCCTGGAGTCCGAGGCTATCGTTTCTGCCGTTGATAAGGTTCTTGAAGCCGGATATCGCACGGCAGATATCGCGCACGGAGCGCCGGCACTTTCAACCGACGAGATAACCGACAAAATTATAGAGTACATCTAATATGAGACAAGCAAAATTAACCACAAGCTCGGACGCGCTCTCGCGCCTTGGCGTACGCTTAAAGATGCTCACCGTTTTCAGGGGGCTTCTTGAAAACAAGCTTATAAAAAGCTTTATCGCGTATACCGACGCAGGCACGGTCGGGGAAAAGAGCCTACACTACTCGGCTATGGTAAGAGAGCTTTACGACGCGGATCTTACTATGAGCGAGTACGTGACCCGTCTTGTTTTTGAGGATGAGAACCCCTACGTTAAGGCAAAGGCGAGGGGCAGGGCGGTCAAGGAGGAGCTTGCAATCGCGACAGAGCGCGAGCTTACGATGCTCTCGGAGCTTGCATCTCTTGGCTCGTCCGACTTTGCGGAGGACCTTTGGGTCGAGTATCTTTCGCCCTTCGCCGGGTGCGAGACCGATCTTCTTGAGGGCTACTCGCGCCGCGTAACCGAGATAGGAAGATACGGCTACGGCATCTTCTCGGGCGCAGGAATGTTCAGGATAAACGACGTGGGCGAGATAGAGCCTATCGTGTCGGCTGATAAGATAGGTATGGAAAGCTTCGTTGGCTACGACGAGGAAAGAAATAAGATAGTAAATAACACCGAGGCATTCGTTCTCAGCAGACCTGCGGCAAACGCGCTCCTTTGCGGTGACGCGGGCACGGGCAAGTCGTCAACCGTCAAGGCGGTTGCGAACGCGTTTTTCGACCGTGGGCTTCGCTTGATCGAGGTAAGAAAGGACCAGCTTTCATCGCTTCCCGCGGTTATGGGCAGGATAAGCGAGAACCCCCTCAAATTTATCATCTTTATCGACGACCTTTCCTTTAATAAAAACGACGACAGCTTTAGCATGCTTAAGGCGACCCTCGAGGGCTCGGCATCGGTAAGAGCGAAAAATGCCGTTATATACGCAACGAGTAACCGCCGCCACATCGTAAAGGAGTCCTTCTCCGACCGCGAGGGCAGCGATATCCACAGGAACGATACCGTCCAAGAGACCCTTTCGCTCTCCGAAAGATTCGGTCTTACCGTGCTTTTCCAAAAGCCAAGCAAGGAGCTTTATCTTAAGATCGTACACGAGCTTGCCGCGAGGTACGGTATAGACAAGGACAGAGCAGAGATGGATATCGAGGCTGAGGCGTTTGCTCTTCGCCGTGGCTACCGCTCTGCAAGATGCGCGGAGCAATATATCGAAAGCCTGCGATAAAAGTAAACAACTATTGACATTTTACGCATAAATCTACATAAAAAGGAAGAAACACAATGATCACGATTGATAACGTGTACAAGGCACAAGAGGTGCTTAGCGAGGTTATCCGAGAAACCGACGTGATATACGCGCCGAAGCTTAAGGCGGGGGAGGATATCTACCTTAAGTGCGAGAACCTGCAGATCACAGGCTCGTTTAAGATACGCGGCGCATACTACAAAATGTCCCGTCTTTCCGATGAGGAAAAGGCTAAGGGTGTCGTTGCCTGCTCTGCCGGAAACCACGCGCAGGGCGTTGCTCTCGCGGCAAAGAGAAGCGGCATTAAGGCGGTCATCTGCCTGCCCGACGGTGCGCCCATATCCAAGGTAGAGGCGACCAAGAGCTACGGTGCGGAGGTCTGCCTCGTTGAGGGCGTTTACGACGACGCTTACAGAAAGGCTCTCTCGCTTCGCGACGAGGAGGGATATACCTTTATCCACCCGTTTGACGACGAGGACGTTATCGCGGGACAGGGCACGATAGGCCTCGAGCTTCTTCGACAGCTTCCCGAGGTTGATGCGGTAATCGTTCCTATCGGCGGCGGCGGACTTATTTCGGGTATCGCATATACCTTAAAGACCCTCAAGCCCGAGGTCAAGGTTTACGGAGTGCAGGCGGCGGGCGCACCCTCTATGAAGGGCTCCGTCGATGCGGGAGAGATAAAGGAGCTTTCCGCGGTTTCCACGATCGCGGACGGCATCGCGGTGAAGAAGCCCGGCGTTAATACCTTTAATTTCTGCTCGCAGTACGTTGATAAGATCGTGACTGTGACCGACGACGAGATCAGCGCGG
>JAFYRZ010000113.1 GCA_017546745.1 Clostridia bacterium | reverse complement strand
TGCTGCAAAAGCCTTTTCTTATTTATTAAAGCTGTTAATATAATCGATAAGCTGAGCGTGGTATCTCGGAAAAGCCTTTCCCGAGCAGTTTATAGTGAAGTCCGCGTATTTCTCGTAAAGAGCGCATCTTTCGCGATAAAGATCGTCTATCGTCTGACCCGGCTTTAAAACGATACCGCGCTTAGAATAGTCGCCTATCCTTTCCTTAATCGTTTTAAGGTCGACCTTTAGGTATATGACCTTACCAAGCTCCTTTAGGTGCTTCATAGCGTTATCGTAATAAACGGCACTGCCGCCCGTTGAAAGAATACAGTTATCCTCGGAAAACTCGGTAAGCGTTCTTTCCTCAAGCTCCTTGAAGCCGTCGGTTCCGAGCTCTGACAGAAGCTCATAGAGCTTTTTGCCCTCTTTTTTCTGGATAAGGACGTCGCTGTCTATATTTTTTAATTTGACTTTGCCCGAAACGGCCTTGCCCATACAGCTCTTACCCGAGCCGGGCATACCAATTAAGGTAAATAACATTTTAAATCCTCAAGAATGTGAAAAATAAATTCTAAAATCGTCAGCACTTGACTTAAATATATACGTCGTATAAGGCGGGATAACAAAGTCCTTATCAAGCTTACCGCTTACAAGCTCCCGTTCGGGAGAATTAAAGGCTATACGGATATCCTTATCGGAGTTATTGTAAGCAACGATAACCGCACCCCGCTCTTCTCCTCTCTCAAAGACGAACAGCCTTTTGTCGAGATAACGAAGCGTAAATCTGCCAAGCTTAAGGACGTCAAGTCCCTTTCTTATCGCTCCGATCCTTCTGTAATGCGAAAGTATCTGCCTATCGGCACGACCCCAAGGATAGGGCATTCGGTTAAATGGGTCGCCATATCCCTCAAGCCCTGCCTCGTCTGCATAAAAGACGGTAGGAATTCCGGGAAGCATCGATATGACCGAATAAAGTGCCATAAGACGGCGCTTTGCAAGATCGCGCGTATCCTTGTCCATTCTTAAGGTCTTAAGTGTAGAATTAGGTAAGCCCTCTGCACTAACACCGCCGAGAACGGTAAGAATTCTTCTCGTATCGTGCGTACCGAGAAGATTCATCTGCGCGTTTGACACCTCGTAAGGAGCGTTAATATAGACCTCACCGATAGCATACGCGAGCGCATCGGTATTTTTATTAAGAACGTAGTCGATAAGTCCCGTACGTAAGGGATAATTCATTACTCCGTCAAGCTCCGCTCCGTTATAATAGGATTTTCTTTTGTCATAGGCGATCTTATTAGACGCATCCTCCCAAACCTCGCCGTAAAGGATCGGCCTTTCGGATCTAGTCTTTATTATGGTCTTTATAGAAGAAATAAACTCGTCCGAAAGCTCGTCTGCTACGTCAAGCCTAAAGCCGTCAACTCCAAGTGAGGTATATTTATCTATTACACCGCCACGACCGATAATAAGCTCCCTTGCACCCTCGCTTTTAAGGTTAAGGCGCGGGAGGATCTCGATATCCCACCAGGACTTATATTTATCGGGAAAGCTTTCAAACTCGTACCAATCGGCATATTTAGAATCAGGACTTTGATAAGCGCCGACCGACGGATAATTTCCGTATCTGTTAAAATATATACTATCAGCTCCGGTATGATTAAACACACCGTCAAGAATCACCTTTATGCCTCTCTTATGGCAGGCGGAAATAAGCCTTTTAAAGGACCTCTCGCCACCGAAGGCGGAGTCAATCGTCATATAGTCTGCCGTATCGTACTTATGGTTTGATGCCGCATCAAATATCGGGGAAAGGTATATAGCATCAGCGCCGAGAGAGCTTATATAATCAAGCTTTTTTATAATGCCGCCAAGCGTACCGCCGTAGAAGGTGTTATTCTTCATAGGCGCGCCCGGATATTCGGGATATTCGGCAATTCCCTCCAACCAATCAGGAACAAGCACCTCACCCTTATTATAAGCCCCGTCGTCACCCTTACTAAAGCGGTCAACGAATACGTGGTAGATGATACCGCCAACGTAATCCTTCGGCGCGTCGTACGGCTTATAAACTGAAAGCTGAAGTGAGGAATGCGAGATAGGCGCAAAAGAAAGAGATGTCGCACTACCACTTGAATAAAACGTCTTTGTGGGTATGGTAAGCTTTAAATTACCGAAATAAAGTCCTACCGCTAACTCCCCCTTTTTTATCCTGAGACGGTAAAAATCAACGTCGGACGAGGATCTGTCTAAATAAAAAGCATTTTCCCCCGTGTATCCCCCTCCGTCCTTAGAAAAGCACAGAGAGAGGGATATAGCGGGGACAGTTCTTTTGAGTGCGACCTCAAGGACTATATCCTCGTCAAGTGAAAAAGCACCCGAGGGATTTTTCTTATCCGCGTGGATAAACCTAAGGCTTCCCTTGCAGAAGGAAATATCTGTAAAAAGATAGGGATGCATTTTACTTGATCTTATTGATGGGCGAGATCTTCCAAATCTCGTCTGCATACTTCTTTATGCTGACGTCGGAGGAGAAGATACCGCTCGCACCAGTGTTGATAAGCGACTTTCTTGACCAGATATCGCTCTTTGCGTGATCCCTGATAGCACACTTATATGCGTGGAGGTAGGAATCAAAGTCAGCAAGACACATATACGGGTCTGAAATGCCGTAGGAGGCGTTAACAAGATAGTCGGCAATATGCGAGAAATCCTGTCCTCCGATAGGAGAATAAAGTCTATCGATCACCTTTTTGAGAACGGGAGAGGAATGATAGAACGAGGAGGAGGAATAACCGTTTCTCCAAAGCTCGTCTACCTCGTTGGTATTAAGACCGAATATATATTGGTTCTCCATACCGGTTGCCGCCGCGATCTCAACGTTAGCTCCGTCAAGAGTACCGAGGGTAACCGCACCGTTCATCATAAGCTTCATACAGCCGGTACCGCTCGCCTCCTTTCCTGCAAGAGAGATCTGCTCGGAGATATCGGCAGCGGGAATAAGACGCTCTGCAACGGAAACGTTATACTCCTCAATAAATACGATCTTAAGTCTGTCTCTTGTAAGGGGATTTCTTTCAAGCTCCTCAGCCAAGAACCAAATAAGCTTGATGATCTTCTTCGCCATAACGTATCCGGGAGCAGCCTTACATCCAAAGATAAAGGTCTGGTTAGGAATATCGCAGGCGGGGTTTTCCATGATCTCGTTATAAAGAGCGATTATCTTCATAACGTTAAGGAGCTGACGCTTATACTCGTGCATACGCTTGATCTGTACGTCAAACACAGAGTTCGGGTCGATCCTCTTGCCACTGCGCGCGAATGCGTAGTAAGCAAAATTCTCCTTGTTATAGCGCTTAATAGCCGCTATTCTTTCAAGAACGCTCTTATCGTCCTTATAGTCAAGAAGTCCCTTGATCTCGGAAAAGTTCTCACGGAAGCCGCTACCTATAAGCTCGTCGAGCATTGCCGCAAGACGAGGGTTAGCGTGGTTAAGCCATCTTCTGTGAACGACACCGTTAGTTACGTTGGTGAACTTGTCCGGAGTCATCTTATAGAAATCGTGGAATACGGTCTTTTTAAGAATATCCGAGTGGAGTGCAGAAACGCCGTTTACGTTGTGAGAGCCAACGATAGAAAGGTTAGCCATTCTGACCTGGTTATAAGCAACGATAGCCATTCTCGAAATTCTATCCCAATCACCGGGATAAAGATTCCAAAGGTCTGCGGTAAATCTGCGGTTGATCTCGTTAACGATCATATAGATTCTCGGGAGCTTGACCGAGAAAAGATCAACTCTCCAGCACTCAAGCGCCTCGGGAAGAACTGTATGGTTAGTATAGGATACCGTCTTAACGACTACCTGCCACGCATCCTCCCAGGTGTAAGAATATATATCCATAAGGATACGCATAAGCTCGGGAATACAGAGCGCGGGGTGAGTATCGTTAATGTGAATAGCAACCTTGTCCTCAAAGCCGGCAAGAGATCCGTTATCGGCAAGATAATCTCCGATTATGCTCTGAAGAGATGCGGAAACGAGGAAATATTGCTGAGTAAGACGAAGAAGCTTACCCTCATCGTAATTATCCGGGGGATAAAGCTGCTTTGTAATAGACTCGGCAAAGTTGGTTTCGCTAAGGTTTTTGAGATATTTACCCTGCGAGGAAAAAACGCTGCTTGCAGGGGGAGTTTTGCTCTTTGAACGCCAAAGTCTTATAGTATTTACCGCGTTTGTGGTAGTACCGGGGATAAGAAGATCGTAAGGTACGGCAGAAACCTCATCGTACTCGTAGTTATAGATCTTAAGCTCTCCGTTTTCCCACCTTTCGTCTATCTTACCGCCAAGACGAACGGTTACCGTCCTCTCGGGGTGAGGAACGAGCCATACACCGCCCGAGGAAAGCCAATCGTCTACAAGCTCGACCTGCTCACCCTCAACTATTCTCTGCTTAAAGAGTCCGTTCTCATAAAGAAGCGAATAGCCGTTTGCCGCGTAGTCGAGCGCGGAAAGCGAGTCCATAAAGCAGGCGGCAAGTCTGCCAAGACCGCCGTTACCGAGACCGGGGTCTACCTCACAGGCAAACACCTTATCAAAGCTCGTGCCGAACTCACCGAGAACCTCGCAAAGTTCGGAGTAAATTCCAAGATTCTCCGCATCGTTTCGAAGTGATCTACCAACGAGGAACTCCATGCAAAGATAACAAACCTTCTTTGCGTGCTTTTCCTTGATCCTCTTTTTGAAGGAATCACGGTATTCAAGCATAATATCCTTGATAGCTGAAACGGTAGCTTGATAAATCTGCTCGTCCGTTGCTGTTTCGGGATTGTAAATTCCGCGGGTAATAAGCTTTGCCTCGATCCTTTCCTTAAGGTTTTCCTTTAATATTTTTTCTTTTATTCCATTATTTTTATTTGCGTTAGTCATTTGAACCATCCTATTAGAAAAGACCGTTATAAATTTCGATATATTTTTTTGCTGAGCGACGCCAGGTGAAATCCGATCTCCTTGCGCGCCTTACAAGATCGCCCCAAGCCTTTTTGTCGTTATAAAGATTAAGCGCATCCTTGATAGCGAAAAGCATCTCGTGAGCGTTATAATTAACGAAGGTAAATCCGTTATACCCTTCCTCACCCATAGGCTTAATCGAGTCGTAAAGACCGCCGACAGCGTGTACCACGGGAATAGTTCCGTAGGAGCAAGCGATCATCTGCGAAAGTCCGCAGGGCTCGCTCTTTGAGGGCATAAGGAATATATCCGCAGATGCGTAAATTCTCTTGGAAAGGGCTCTATCGAAGGTGATAAGCGCCTTCATATTGGGATATACGCGGGAATAATACTCAAGCTGGCTCTCAAAAACAGAGTCACCCGTTCCAAGAACGACGAGCTGAACATTCTCACGAAGTATCTCCTCGATAACGTGAACGACGAGGTCTATTCCCTTGCCTGCGGTAAGTCTCGTTACCATAGCAACAAGGGGCACGTCCTTATTCACCTCAAGTCCAAGCTCCTCCTGGAGCGCGCACTTGTTCGTATTCTTACCGGTTCTATAATTACGTGAGTTATAGGGATAAGCTATATCCCCGCCCTTATCGGGAGAGAAATAGGAATAATCGATACCGT
>JAFYRZ010000112.1 GCA_017546745.1 Clostridia bacterium | reverse complement strand
GAGTGTGCTGCTCCGAGTTGTAGAGCAAAAGTTTTTTTGTTCAATTAATCGTTGCGAGCATTAGCTTCCTGCACGATCTTCTGGGTAAGAGATGCGGGAACCTCATCATATCGGATAAAGTTGAAGTCGAAGCGTCCTCTTCCCTGCGTTGCCGCACGAAGATCGATAACGTACTCGGTCATCTCGGAGTACGGAACCTCTGCCAAAACCACCTGATAATCGGATCCGTCATCAGCCGGCTCAATACCCATGACCTTACCGCGGCGCTTGTTAAGGTCACCCATAACGTCACCAACGTAGTTTTCGGGGATATAAACCTTAAGCTCACCAACAGGCTCAAGAATTACGGGGTTTGCCATAGGAAGACCCTCACGGTATGCGATAGCAGCCGCAAGCTTGAAGGAGATCTCATTAGAGTCAACGTCGTGATAAGAGCCATCATAGAGATTAGCAGCGAGGTTAACTACCGGATAGCCCGCAAGAACTCCCTTCTGCATACAGTCGCGGATACCCTGCTCTACTGCGGGGAAGAAGTTCTTAGGAACAGCGCCGCCGAAAACGCTCTCGGTAAAGGTAAGTCCGTCCTCGGTTCCGGGAGAGAAGGTGATCTTTACGTGACCGTACTGACCCGATCCGCCCGACTGCTTCTTATGCTTACCCTCAACGTCTACCTTCTTCTTGATAGTCTCACGGTAAGCGAGGCGAGGCTTTGTAAGCTCTACGTTTGCACCGAAGCGGTTCTTAAGCTTGGAAACGATAACGTCAAGATGAATATCGCCAAGACCGGAAAGGGTAAGCTGCTTGGTTTCGGAGTTATTTACGTACTTGATCGTAAGATCCTCCTCAAGGATACGAGCGATACCGTTTGAGATACGGTCCTCATCTCCCTTTGCCTTGGGAGAAATCGCCATCGTATAATAGGGCTTAGGATACTTAACAGGAGCATACTTAACGTTGTCGGTACCGCTTGTAAGAGTATCGTTTGTATTGGTGTTGGAAAGCTTAGCAACAACGCCGATATCACCGCAGGCAAGCTCGTCAACGTCGATCTGCTTCTTTCCGCGAAGCATAAATACCTTGTTGAACTTCTCCTGCTGACCGTTTGTGGTGTTGCGAAGCACACTGTCACGCTTAAGCTCACCGTTCATGACCTTAAAGAAGGACATCTTTCCAACGAAGGGATCGGCGATCGTCTTAAATATAAATACATTGGTCGTAGGAGAATCCATATCGATAGTTATATCGGATACGTTTCCATCCTCGTCAACGATCTTCTCGGTCTTTCTTGCAATAGGACGGGGGAAGGACTCGGCTATGGTATCAAGAAGGGTCTTAATACCCCAGTTCTTAATAGCCGCACCGCAGAATACGGGTATGATCTCACCGTTTATGATACCAAGGTGGATAGCCTCAAGAGCTTCCTCTCTCGAGATAGGCTCTTCGTTAAAGAACTTATCCATAAGCTCGTCACTCGTCTGTGCGATAGCCTCAAGAAGCATATTATGATACTCGTCGCATACGTCCTTAAACTTATCGGGAATTGCACTTCTCGAATATTCACCCGTAGACTTCTCGAAGGTATAAACGCACATTTCAACGAGGTTACCGAATCCGATAACGGTATCACCGTCTATGATCGGGATCTGGATAGGACATACGGTAAGACCGTACTTCTCTCTTATAGCTCCGAATACCTTATAAAATCTTGCCTCACCGTCGTCAAAGCGGTTGATAAAGAAAGCCTTAGGAATATTAGCCTCGGTAGCAACGTTCCAAGCAAGCTCGGTTCCGACCTCAATGCCAGCCTTACCGTCTACGACGATGATCGCAGCGTCTGCCGCTCTTACGCACTGACGTGCCTCAGCCTCAAAATCAAAAAAGCCGGGCGTATCAAGAATATTTATCTTAGTACCGTTCCAAAGCATAGGCGCAGTAGCGCTCGAAACAGAATAACCCCTCTTAATTTCCTCGGGATCGTAATCGCACACGGTATTACCGTCGGTAACAGAGCCAAGACGATCGGTAAGTCTTGAAATATAAAGCATTGACTCTGCAAGCGAGGTCTTACCGCCACCGCTGTGGCCGAGGAGCGCTACGTTTCTGATACTTTTGGTTTGTACTTTTTCCATTTGTGAAAATCTCCCTTAATTAGATATAACCCTTTGCGGAATAACCGAATATGAGTCTTAAGTCAATTATACACCTTTTTTATACCAATTGCAATAGCTTTTCTTGAAGTATTTAGCCACCGAGTGTAAAAAAAACGGTGCGTTTTTTGTGCAGGTTGCACAAATCGCACCGAATATTTTGTGTATAAGAACTTAAAAGGTGGGCTCTTCCTTCCTCGGGATCATATGCACAAGCACCTCGTAGATGTTGCTTACACCGGCAAGGGTGACGTTTTTAGGCACGGAAAGAACCGAGGATATATTCTTTTTCGGAAGAATTATCTTAGTAAATCCAAGCCTTACTGCCTCCTTTACGCGGTACTCGATATGCGAAACTCCGCGAACCTCGCCCGAGAGTCCGATCTCACCGAATGCGATAAGCTCGTCGGGGATCACTCTGTCGGTGATTCCGCTGATAAGCGACATGGCGATCGAAAGATCTGCGCTCGGCTCGTCAAGGTGTATGCCTCCGGCAACGTTAAGATAAACGTCGTTTTCGTAAAATCTGAGGCCCATTCTCTTCTCAAGAACTGCAATAAGCAGGCACATTCTGTTATAATCGAAGCCGTCAGCGGTTCGCTTACCCGTCGGATAAACGGTTTTTGCAACGAGCGACTGTATCTCCGAGATAATAGGACGCGTTCCGTGCATTACGCAGCCCGCGCAGGAGCCCGAGGTGTTCTTGGGTCTTTGCGCCATAACGACCTCGCTCGGATTTGGTATCTCGCGAAGCCCTGTCTCGCACATTTCGAAAACACCTATCTCATTGGTAGAGCCAAAACGGTTTTTGATAGCTCTTATAATACGGTAGGAATTCGTTCGCTCACCCTCAAAGTAAAGCACCGCATCTACCATATGCTCGAGTATCTTAGGTCCGGAAATGCTACCTTCTTTATTAACGTGACCGACGAGGAAAACCG
>JAFYRZ010000111.1 GCA_017546745.1 Clostridia bacterium | reverse complement strand
TTTAAAGGAAATTTCAAAAGATGAGCTTTCCGCATTTATGGAGGCTAAGGAATTTTCGGCAATAAACGTGACTATCCCCTACAAGGAGGCGGTCATTCCCCACCTCTATTCAATAGACGAGGCGGCAAGGAGCATAGGTGCCGTTAACACTATCGTAAACAAGGACGGCAGACTTTTCGGCTACAACACCGACTTTTACGGAATGACAAGGCTTCTCTCACACGCGGGGGTGATCGTTACGGGCAAAAAGGTCGCTATACTCGGCTCGGGCGGTACGGCAAAGACCGCGAGGGCGGTATGCTTATCTCTCGGTGCGCGCGAGGTGCTTACGGTTTCAAGACGCGAGGGGAACGGGGCTATTGACTACTCTACCCTTTACGAGCGTCACACCGATACCGAGGTAATAATAAACACAACACCCGTGGGAATGTACCCATCCCCCTACGAGGTGAGCCTTGATATATCAGGGTTTGATAAGCTCACCGGTGTTATCGACGCGATATACAATCCCTTAAGAACAGAGCTTGTTTTATCGGCACTTGACCGCGGTATCCCCGCTGAAGGCGGGCTTTATATGCTTGTGGCACAGGCAGTCAGGGCATCCGAGATCTTTCTTGATACCAAGTATCCCGAGGAGGTATGCGACAGGGTGTACGAAAGGATACTTAAAGAAAAGGAAAATATCGTGCTTATCGGTATGCCGGGCTCGGGAAAATCGACGGTTGCAGAGCTTCTTAAAGAAAGCCTTTCGCGACGCGTTTGCGACACGGACGAGATCATCAAGGAAAGGTGCGGAAAGGATATCCCCGCGATATTCCGCGAGGACGGAGAGGCTCGCTTTCGAGAGATCGAGGCCGAGGTCGTAAGAGAGGTTTCAAAAACGGGCGGCAGAATAATCTCCACCGGCGGCGGAGCAATTTTACAAAACGATAACGTAAAAGCCTTGAAAATGAACGGTAAAGTTTACTTTCTTGACAGGCCAAAGGAGGATCTTGTTCCAACCGAGGACAGACCCCTTGCACAAACGCGCGAGATGATATACAAAAGATACGACGAAAGGTATGCAAAATACACCGCGGCGGCGGATAGGATAATCAAGATAGACTGCCCTGCCGACGAGGTTGCAAAGAGAATAGAAAATGAAAATTTACGTGCTTAACGGCCCAAATCTTAATATGCTTGGTATACGCGAGCCGGAGCATTACGGCAAGGAGAGCTATGCCGACCTTACGCGCACGGTCGAGGAATACTGCCGCGAGCGCAGTGTTGAGGTTGAATGCTTCCAGTCAAATCACGAGGGTGCGCTTGTAGACAAGATTCAAGAGGCATATTTTAAGGGAATTGACGGTATAGTTATAAATCCCGGCGCTTATACGCACACGAGCGTGGCGCTGCTTGACGCGGTAAAGGCGGTCAGGATCCCGACGGTTGAGGTACATATTTCCGATATTTCAGCGCGCGAGGACTTCAGGCAGATAAGCTATATCCGCGCCGCTTGTATAAAGACGATTTCGGGCCACGAAATTAAGGGTTATACCGATGCCGTCGACGCTATCCTCGCATACGTTGCGGAGGGAGAAAAATGAAAATCAGAATAAACCCGTCGCAGGCAAAAGGAAAAGTTCAGGCGCCACCCTCAAAGAGCATGGCGCACAGGCTTCTTATCTGTGCGGCTCTGTGCGAGGGGGTAAGCGTTGTGCGCGGCGTATCAAGCTGTGAGGACGTTTTGGCAACGCTCGACTGTATCGAATCGCTTGGTGTTCGTTACGAGAGACGTGGCGACGATATAACCGTTTGGGGCAAGGACCTGACGAATGCCACCCCTTTGCGCCCGCTTAACTGTCGCGAGAGCGGAAGCACCCTGCGCTTTATGATACCGATAGCGCTGCTTTCGGGCATGACTACTCTGTTTTCGGGAGCGCCCTCGCTTATGTCCCGCCCTATGGGTGTTTACGAGGGGCTTTGTAGGTCACAAGGACTTACCTATATCACCGACGGAAACAGTATCGCGGTTAGAGGCAGGCTTTTTGGGGGCGAATACGAGCTTGTCGGAAATATTTCAAGCCAGTTTATCTCGGGGCTTTTGTTTGCGCTTCCATTATGCAAAGAGGATTCAAGAATAAAAATAACGACGGCCATTGAGAGCAGATCCTATATCGAGATGACCCTGAAGGCGATAGCTGCATTTGGAATTTCTGCAAAGTGGGAGGACGATCACACTCTATTCATCCCCGGAGGACAGAAATACGTAGCGCGAGATATCGCGGTAGAGGGCGACTGGTCGGGCACTGCGTTTATAGAGGCGCTTAACCTTTTCGGAGGCGAGGTAGAGATAGAGGGGCTTGACCCTGAGTCTATACAGGGCGACAGGATATACAGAAAATTTTACGAGATGCTCTCTCTTGGCGTGCCGACTATACATATAGGCGATTGCCCCGATCTTGGGCCTGTGCTTTTCGCGGTTTCCTCCGCCCTTTGCGGCGGTATATTCTCGGGAACTAAAAGGCTTAAGATAAAGGAAAGCGACAGAGCCGCGGCTATGGCAGAGGAGCTTTCAAAATTTGGTGTTCTTGTCACGGTGCACGAGGACGCGGTGGTTGTCTACCCCGCAGACTTCCATAAGCCAAATGAGTCGCTGTCGGGACATAACGACCACAGGATAGTTATGGCTCTCTCGGTCCTTCTCTCCATCACGGGAGGAGAGATCGACGGGGCAGAGGTCGTAAGCAAGAGCTATCCCGGATTTTTTGACGATCTGAGATCACTCGGAATTGAGGTGATAGAGATATGAAGCTTGACAAGAATACGAAAATACTTATAGTCGGTCTTGGCGTTATGGGCGGAAGCTATGCCGCAGCCCTTACCAAAAAAGGGTACACCGTAAGGTGTATCACGAAGGACAAAGCGGATATCGATTACGCTATCTCCAAAGGCTATATCACGAGCGGTACGACCGAGCTTGACGCGGATATCATATCGAGTTCCGAGCTTATAATTTTCGCGCTCTACCCTACGATTTTCGTCGATTGGATAGAGAAATATCAACATTTATTTACAAAAGGTACTCTTATAACCGACGTAACGGGTGTAAAATCAAGCGTTGTATATAAGGTACAATCAATTCTTCGCGAGGACGTTGAGTTTATCCCAGCGCACCCGATGGCGGGAAGAGAGCGAAGCGGAGTTGAGTTTGCGGACCCCGAGGTTTTCATCGGTGCGAACTACATCGTAACACCGACCGAGAAAAACACGAAAGAGGCTATCTGCATTTGTAAAAGGCTTGGCGAGGAGCTTGGCTTTGCGAGAATTTGCGAGCTTACAGTAGAGGAGCACGACGAGATGATAGCCTTCCTCTCCCAGCTTACCCACTGTATTGCGGTGTCACTTATGAACTGCAATACCAAGGAGGGACTTGAGAAATACACGGGAGACTCATTCAGAGACCTTACCCGTATCGCGAAGATAAACGACCGAATGTGGAGCGAGCTTTTTATGATGAACAAGGACGCGCTTCTCTCAAGCATGGATAGCTTTATCGGCGAATTTACAGCCTTTCGCGATATGCTTAAGGAGGGCGACACCGAGGGTATGAGAGAAAAAATGAGATCATCTACCGTAAGGCGCGCGCTTTTCGATAAGCCAAAGACTAAATAAGAGCAAGGAGAAAACTAAAATGAATATGAATATGGAATTCAGATGTAAGCTGCCGATACCGATGCAGATCAAGGAGCAGCTTCCTGCCTCGGAGGCGGTGCTTTCTGCCGTTGACAGATCGGTAGAGGAGATGAGGCGCATCCTTACAGGTGAATCAAATAAAATGATACTCGTTATCGGCCCTTGCTCTGCTGACAGCGAGAAGCCTGTTCTTGACTATATTATGAGACTGCGCGGCGTGCAGGATAAGGTAGCCGACAAGCTTCTAATCGTGCCGAGAATTTATACGAACAAGCCGAGGACCACGGGTGATGGATATAAGGGCATGCTTCACCAGCCCGACCCCAACGCAGAGCCGGATATGCTTAAGGGCGTTATCGCGATAAGGCAGCTTCATATAAAGGCTATCGAGGAGTCCGGCTTCGGCTGTGCGGACGAGATGCTCTACCCCGTTAACTACCGCTACCTTTCGGATATTCTTGCATACGTTGCGGTTGGCGCGAGGTCGGTCGAAAACCAGGAGCACAGGCTTACCGCAAGCGGTCTTAATATCCCCGTAGGTCTTAAAAATCCAACGAGCGGCGACATTACCGTTATGATGAACTCGATCAAGGCGGCACAGCACTCGCACGTTTTCTGTTACAGAGGCTGGGAGGTAAAGACCCAGGGAAATCCCCTT
>JAFYRZ010000010.1 GCA_017546745.1 Clostridia bacterium | reverse complement strand
AATTTGTTTTTCGCCAAATTGCTTGAACATTTTATTGTTTTTATGTAGTCGCGAAAATCGATGAAATTTAAGAAAAAATAAAGTACACTTTAGATTTTCCTAAAAACGAGGCGTTTTTGTTGTTTTTATATCAAAAAATATCACCGTAGTGATACAAAAATCGCAAACACTCTTGACAATGTATCACCGTGGTGATATAATGTATATGCAATTAAATGGAGGTTTTTACTATGGACAAGATCATAACTATATATCACGGCTCTGAAAAAATTGTAGAGACACCTGTTTTTGGAGAAGGCAAGAAAACTAATGATTTCGGTCTTGGTTTCTATTGCACCGAGAGTGAAAATCTTGCAAAAGAGTGGGCAGTTTCTTCATTGAAGGACGGATTTTCAAATAAATATACCTTGAATACCGAGTATATGAACATACTTAATTTGAACAGTCCTGAGTATACTATTCTTAACTGGATTGCAGTACTTGTGGAGCATAGAGCTTTTTCAATAAAAACGCCTATTGCCAGAAAGGCTAAAAGATATTTGATCGATAATTTTAGTATTAACGTAAACGCATATGATGTTGTTTGCGGTTATAGAGCAGACGATTCATATTTTGACTACGCTGAATCTTTCCTTAATAACGGAATCTCCGTCGAACAGCTCGCTCGTGCGATGAAGCTTGGTAAGCTTGGCGAACAGATAGTTATTAAGTCTAAGTTCGGTTTTTCAGAATTGAAGTTTGAAGGCTACGACGTAGCGGAGCGTGAGGAGTTTTATGTTCTTCGCAAATCAAGAGACGAGGAAGCGAACCGTCTCTATCTCGAGATGCTTGAGGAAGAGGACGATGGTTTGTATATCCAGGATATAATCAGAGGAGGCATCAAAAACGATGATCCACGCATACCAAGAAATATATCTAAATAAAGCGCAGTCAACGCTTGGCGATGCTTTTGATTATGCAATAAATAATTGCAGTATTTCCGGCCGAAACTTTGTTAAGCTGTTTTTGGCAAGCTCGGTGAGCCGTGGCTTTGAAAACGGAGAACCTCGTTATATTTCCGGCAAAAGCGGAATAGAGCTGGTCTATGAAATAGTTTCCGAAACTATGGGAAAAGAAATTGAGATTGCTCCCGAAGACAAATTCGGGCGTTCGCCTGAATATTGGATTGGCTGGGCACTTGCTTATTATCAGTGGTATTCTTCAAGAAGGTTCAGTGATGTTTTTAAGGTAATCTCTTATGATGATTTGGAGAGAATGTATTATACGCTTCACGAGGCGGATATATCCAAATTCGTGGATATCGTTAATGAGCGTGTAAACGAGCATTTTTCTGACACCAACCTTAAACGTATCAGACTTGCATACGGATATACTCAGTCCGAACTTGCAAAGGAGTCCGGGGTTAGTCTTCGTTCAATTCAAATGTACGAGCAACGCAATAAGGATATAAATAAGGCTAATGCGGAAACTGTTTATCGCCTGGCTAAAGTGCTTGGCTGCACTATGGAAGATTTAATTGAAAATAACAGTTAAAAACAGTATAGGCTGGGCGCGTACCCAGCCTATCGTGCTATTTAAGGAATTCGTTGAGTAGTTCTTGGTGTTTTTCGCTCTTCTTTGCGATCTTAAATCCGTAATCCGAGAGGAAGGATATCAGCCATTCCTTTGCTACGATTTCCTCGCCTTGAGCTTTTACGCATTTTAGGTGACCTCGGTTTATCCACCGTCTTACCGATTCGTGCTCGTAGCCGAGGAGCTTTTCTATTTCCTTCGGTGTTAAGGTGTCTTTTCTATGACACCACCGCTTTGCCAGCCATTCGGAGAAACCTTCCCGAAGCTCGTTCGGATAACGTATTTCCGAGGTGCTTTTCTTTGCTGAGAATATGGGAGGAATAAAGTATGCGTGAGGATTTTCGCTGACTGTATTCACATAGTGAATAACATCGGTGATTTCTATCGTATATCGCCTGGTTTTCTTCTCGGTATCCTTGCAGGGTATCACACCGTTCTGGAGCATCCAAGCACACTTGCGTTTACTGATTCCGAGGATAATTCGGAGTTGCTCGGAGTTTATCGTTTTTGGGTAGGCTGATACGATTTCGTTAGCTGTCATTCTTCTCACCACCGACTCTGAAGCGTTTGCCGTCTGTATCGTCGGCATGCAGTAGGAGGTAATCTATTAGGTCGAGCTTTGAAATGAGGTGAGCGCCTCGCATAACGAAGCTTCTGAGCTCGCCCGATTTAAGAAGGGCGTATATCGTGTTCTTGCTTTTCTTAGTCCATCTCGCTGCTTGTATAGGTGATAGAATGTCGGGGCATCCGCGAAGTAGCCATTCAAGGTCTTGTCTCATTTTTTCTTTATTGTTCATTTTCTTTCTCCGTAATCTTTTCATAATCATTTTGCCGACGGTTACCGAGAAGTTGACAATTTTGAGATTTTGTGATATAATTCGTTTGCTAATCTTTACGGATTTTCTGACAGTTTTCTATCATTTTTCTTGAAAACAGTTGGGATTTTCACTATTATATGCCATTATTTTTGACCAAATAGTGACGACGAGGGACGAGTAGGTATTAAACGGTTAATTACTCGAAATCAGTTTGTGGATAACACCACACGAGGGTTCGAATCCCTCCCTCTGCGCCAATAAATGAACGGTCGGGTTTTTCCGACCGTTTATTTATTTTCACAGTCGGTCGGTGCTGAACACTGCTCGCGTAGTGAGCGAGGGTTCTCATACCCATCCGAAGATCAACAAGCTCGCTTGTTAGGCGTAGGATGAGGGTATCTTCACCGTAGGTGAATATCCCTCCCACACTATTTCACGTTCCGCTTGCAAGAGCCACACCGATTGCCTTTGCACTGTCGAGCTTACTGTTGGCATCAAGGTGGCTATAAATATTCGAGGTAGTAAACGTATAAGATCCCGCAAGATCATTTCTCGGAGTTAGCTTATTAAGCGATTGCAGCCGAGAGATAAAGTGTGTGGGGTCTTTGTTTTATATTGACAAGTTTTTTCTCTTGTGGTATTATATAGACAAAGGATAGGTTGAATTTGATTTAACGTCACACGGAGGGCATATGATAATCGTTAGCGCGTGCTTGCTTGGAGAGAGGTGCAAATATAACGGTGGGGATAATTATTCCGAGAGGATCGAGAGAATGCTTGATGGCGAGGAGATCCTTGCGGTTTGTCCCGAGGCTTTGGCGGGGCTTGGCGTGCCGAGAGCGCCGATGGAGCTTGTTGACGGCGTGCCGTACAATGTTAACGGCGAGTGCTTAAAGGACAAGCTTGATGCGGCTATCGACGAGATAAAGCGGCTTGCTGTCGAAAAGGGCGTTAGTCTTGCGATCTTAAAGTCGAGAAGCCCGACCTGCGGTGTTAAGGAGATTTACGACGGCAGCTTTTCGCACACCCTTATCCCCGGAATGGGTCTTTTAGCGCGTGCGCTTGCTGATTTGGGAATCAAGGTTATTGATAGCGAGGACGTATAAGGCGTTTTACTAAAAAGAACGAGGCGGTGCCTCGTTCTTTTTATTTCTTCATTTCCATATACGGAAGAGTCGTGAAGCCTGCGCGGGTGTAGACGCGGAGGGCTTTTTCGTTCTCCGGCTCGACCTCGAGGCGGAAGAGTGCGCTCGGGTATTTTCCCTCGATAAAGCGGAAGAAGCCGGTGGCAATTCCCTGCCCGCGGTATTCCTCCTTTAGGAAAAGGTCCTCGACCCAGATGCAGGGCTTACCGAACTCGGTTGAAAAGCTTTTCGCAAGCATGGCATAGCCCCGTATCCCTCTCTCGCACTCGAAAACGTAGCCCTCGATATAGGGGTTATCGCTGACGCAGCCGGTTATATCGCTTTCAAAAATCTCCTCGGAGCCGTTTGTAGAAACCGCGTCTGACGCGTAAAATCCGCGCATCATATCAAGTACGGCGACTCTGTCGCGCTCCTCCATAAGCCTTATTTCGCTTTTCATTTTTCCCTCTTTTACTTTTTGCGGTATAATTTTTAGAATATTATATCATATCATCTCGCAAAAATCAAGGCGAAAGCCTTGTATATTATCCGCAACTTGTTGCGGTATATCATCAAGTCGCAGTTAGATACACGCTAAAGCGTGATGATATACAATAACGGCTTGCCGTTATTGATGATATCCAGCCCTAATGGGCTGATGATATACCAAACCTGCGGTTTGGATAAAAAAAGTCGTATCCTATTGATACGACTTTTTTGGTGGAGCCGAGGAGAATTGAACTCCTGTCCAAAGAACCATCCATACAACCTTCTCCGTAGACAGTTAATCTTTTAAAATTCCCGCCGCAGAGCGCCGACCAACAGGCTCTCCTTGGGGTAGCCCTTTTATGCCTGACCGATACAAGAGCGAAATCTCGATTCAGGTTCACTACTGATTTGACGCACGGTGAGAGCCGTAGTCCTCTCCCACGGTACGGGCGGCATTAGTGCCGCGTCACAGCTTACGCTGCAAGAGCAACTTTATTGTTGTCGTTTATTATTTAGGTTGGACATTGTGACGCGATTATCCGGCGCGCTACGCTTATCATACTTCAAATTCCCTGTCGAAACCATTGCGGCCCCATAGGGACTTATATTTTACTACAAAATAACGCCTTTGTCAATAGCGTCAGCGTTAAATTATCGTAAATTATCGCAAATTATGAAAGGAGTTATAAAAACGGGTTGCAGTTTTTCTTTTTATATGGTAAAATAGAGAAAATGTGACTAACGCTGAAAGGAATGACAAAATGGGCTCGTTTATTTTTGCGCTGAATGCGGTTTTGCCGATAATACTGACCGTAGCGGTCGGGTATTTTTTAAAGAGGATAGGGCTGATATCCCAAGAGCTTGCGAGGGGTGGAAACAAGCTCGTTTTCAGGGTGCTTTTACCGGCGCTTTTGTTCCTTAACGTTTACGAGATAGAGAACTTTTCGTCCGTTGGGTTCGGGTATATAATTTACGCGGTTTTTGCGGTTATTTCGGTCTTTCTTTTAGCGCTGCCGCTTGTGATTCTTTTGACCAAGGACAACCCGAGGCGCGGCTCTGTGCATCAGTGCGTTTTCAGATCAAATTTTGCGCTTATCGGTATTCCTCTTGCGACCGCAATTTACGGCAAGGATGGCGGTGCGGTTGCGGCACTACTTTCCGCGGTTTCTATTCCCCTCTTTAACGTGCTTGCGGTGGTGAGCCTTTCGGTTTTCGGCAGTGGAAAAAAGCCGAGCATAAAGAAGATACTTTTAGGAATTATAAAAAATCCCCTGATACTCTCGGTTGCGGCAGGCTGCCTTGCACTTCTTTTAAGGGGCATGCTCGAGGGCGCGGGTATTACTTGGCGGCTCTCAGATATAGCGCCCGTTTACAAGACGCTCGACTATCTTGCCTCTGCGGCAACACCCATAGCGCTCGTAATGCTTGGCGGACAGTTTGAGTTCTCGGCAATTCCCGGAATGAAAAAGGAGATACTCTTCGGCGCCTTGGCGAGGGTCTTTGTCGTTCCCCTTATCACGGTTGGCATCGCCTGCCTTATCCCCTCTTTTGGTGGGGCGCACATAGCCGCGCTCTTTGCGCTCTTTGCATCCCCCGTTGCGGTTTCAAGCGTGCCTATGGCGCAGGAATCCGGGGCGGATGCGGCACTTGCAGGACAGCTTGTCGTTTGGACGACGATGCTCTCGGCATTTACGCTTTTTGGGTTTATTTTCGTATTAAGACTTTTAGGAATTTTTGTTTAATGATAAGCGATTTTCAAGAAAAAACGGAGCTTTTTGTAAGCTCCGTTTTACATTTTGTTAGAAATTAAAATAGTTTTTAGCGTTTTCGTACGCAATTCCGCGGACGATCTTGCCGAGCGCTTCATAGTCAGCAGGATACTCGCCCTCGTCTACCCATTTACCGATGAGGTTACAGAGTATGCGTCTGAAATACTCGTGGCGGGGGTAGGAAACGAAGGAGCGGCTATCGGTAAGCATACCGACGAAGCGAGAGATCATACCGAGGTTTGCAAGAGCCTGCATCTGCGCCTCCATACCGTCGCGCTGATCGTTGAACCACCAGCCGGAGCCGAACTGAATTCTGCCGGCGGTGGGGGCCTTTTGGAAGTTACCGATCATAGTGCCGAGGACGTAATTGTCCTTGGGGTTAAGGGTATAAAGTATGGTCTTGGGCAGAGCATTCTCATACTCAAGAGAGTTTAAGAGCGCAGAGAGGTTCTCTGCTACGCACAGGTCGTTTATGGAGTCAAAGCCGGTATCGGGGCCGAGCTTTTCAAACATACGGCGGTTATTGTTACGAAGCGCACCGATATGCACCTGCATAGCCCAGCCAAGACGGGTATATTCCTCTGCGCAAGCCTTGATAATTGCGGTCTTAAAGGAATCCGCCTCGAAAGCGGTAAGAGTGCCGCCCGACATTCTCTTTTCGAATGCCGCCGCGGGATCACCCTCGGCAAACGGAACGTACTCAAGGCCGTGGTCGGAAAGACGGCAGCCGAAGCTATCGAAATAGGAAATGCGCTCCTTGATCCATTTTACAAGCTCGTCGTAGGTCTTTACGCCTATCGCCTCAATATAGGGGATAAAGGTATCCTTAGCTATCTCGACCGCCTTATCGGGACGGAAGGTGGGGAGGACCTTTACCGAGAAATCCTTAAGCTGTGCGTGGTATTCAAGGGTGTCGGCAGGGTCGTCTGTCGTGCAGATGACCTCAACGTTAGAGCGAAGGATAAGCTCCCTTGCACGGTAGTCGTCGCGCGCAAGGCATGCGTTACACTTATCCCATACCTCCCTCGCGTTCTTCTCGGTAAGCGGCTCGTCTATACCGAAATATCTCTTAAGCTCGAGGTGGGTCCAGTGGTAGATGGGATTACCGATAAGCATAGGGAGGGTGCGCGCAAAGGCGAGGAACTTCTCGTACTCGTCAGCGCCACCGGTGATATACTCCTCGTCAACACCGTTCGTGCGCATCTGGCGCCACTTATAGTGGTCACCGCCGAGAAAGAGGTCGTATGCGTTTCTGAACTTATAGTTCTCGGCTATCATCTTGGGACTTAGGTGGCAGTGATAGTCGATGATAGGAAGATCCTTAACCATAGCGTAAAGCTTTTTGGCAGGCTTATTTTTGAGCATAAAGGTATCGTTAATGATTCCCATAAAATGTGTCTCCGTTTTAGTTTTATTAAGTTAATTATATATCCTGCGGGCGCGTTTGTCAACAAGTTAATTAAATTTGCGCACATTATGCGCGATTTTTCTTAAAAGGTGCGAAAAATATTCGTATTTATACTTTACAAGCGAGGAAAAATGGTGTAAAATATTAGTTAACAGTATAGCCCCGAGCTTCGGGCATTTCAAGGAGAGCATGATGAGAGAAAAAATATATCTACACGACGGGTGGACTCTTTCGGGCGCAGGATATAAGAATATTGCGGCTAAGGTGCCGGGATGCGTTCATTCCGATCTTAGGCGCGCAGGACTTTTGCCCGACCTTTATTTCCGCGACGTGAATAAGGACTATATCTATCTTGAAAACGAGGACTTTGACTACGCGCTTACCTTTGATGCGGACAAGGCAGGCGAGCGCGCAAGGCTGGTTTTTGAGGGACTTGACACCTACTCCGACGTCTATCTTAACGGCGAGGCGCTTGGCGAGTGCCACAATATGTTTATCTCGCACTCCTTTGATATAACGGGCAAGCTTAAGCCCACGAAAAACGAGCTTCGCGTGCATTTCAGATCCGCCGTAAAGGAGGTCGAGGGGCTTCCGTTAAGAAACGGCTCGTTTACCCTTGAAAGGCTTTATTCAAGGCGCGTACAGTGCACCTACTCCTGGGACTGGGTCGATAGATTCGTTACCGCGGGTATGTGGCTTCCCGTTTACATAGAGTACGGCGCTGATATGAAGATAACCGACTCCTACGTTCATACCACCATTATCGACGACTTTGGCGCGGAGATAAGCTGCATCTTGAATTTTGAGGGATACGAGGCCGGCAGCATCGTTAATATCGAGATACTTGATAAGTGCGGTAAGGCTGTATACGAAAAGGGCTTCTACGTACGAGAGAATTCATTAAGCTTCAGAGTTAATATCCCGAGCCCCGAATTATGGTATCCCTACGGCTACGGAGAGCAGCCGCTTTACACGCTTAAGGCTACTGTTTGCGGAAATACGCACAAGACCCGCTTCGGTATAAGAACGCTCCGCGTGGCGGAGGTGCTTGACGAGGTTGGCGGCGAGTATTACGACTTTGCAAAATCCATCCAGGAGGGTCAGGAGGCGCTTTGGGGCAGAAGAAGCGACAGGACCGAAAGACCCTCGGGCTTTATCCTTCTCGTTAACGGAAAGAGGATATATGCGAGGGGCGGAAACTACGTTCCCGCAGAGCCTTTTCCCTCCGAGATCACGGAGGAGAAGATCAGGCGCATCGTTGAAATGTCGCGCGATGCGGGTGTTAATATGATACGCGTTTGGGGCGGCGGAATTTTTGAGAAGGACGCGCTCTACGACGCTTGTGACGAGATGGGTATTCTCGTAACGCAGGACTTCCTTATGGCATGCGGAAGCTATCCCGAAAAGGAAGAGTGGTTCATAAACGAGCTTAAGCTCGAGGCGGAGTTTGCCGTTAAGAAGCTGCGCAACCACCCCTCGCTCGCTTGGTGGAGCGGTGACAACGAGAACGCGACCGCGGGATATGATACCGCGGAGGATCACCTTGGCAGAGACAGCGCTCTTCTCGGACTTGAGCCGGTCGTGCGTGCGCTTGACCCTGCGAGAAGATTCTTCCGATCCTCCCCCTACGGCGGTGAGGAATATATGGCGCAGACCGCAGGAACGACACATACGACGAACTTCGTAAGACGTCTTTTCGAGAAGCTTATGAAGGAGGACGGCACGGGCTATAAGAAGCTTTACAAGTCGCTCGTTTCGAGATTTATCGCGGAGGAGCCGACATACGGACTTCCCGAGACTGCATCCCTCTTGCGCTTCCTTACCGAGGCGGACCTTGAGGACGAGGCGGAGGAAATGCTCCGCTATCACTCGAAGAATAACCCTGCGATAGAGACCTCCCTTCACGATTTCGTAAAGGGCTTTGCAAACGGGCTCTTTGGCGGATTCTTCGACACCGAGGACAGGCTTTTCAAATACAGATACGTTCAGTATGAGTGGATAAGGATCGTCTTTGAGGCAACGAGAAGAATGATCGGCTACTGCGACGGTCTTATCTTCTGGATGCTCAACGACTGCTGGCCGAGCAGTATGGGCTGGAGCATCATCGACTACTATAATATGCCTAAGGCGGCTTATTACGCATTCAGACGCGGTGCAAGAGGCTTTATCTCCTCGGTCGACCGCGACGAGTGTGGCTGTAAGCTCTACCTTTCGAGCGATGGCGGTGATATGGACGCTACCGCAAGCGTTAAGCTTATCGATATAGAAAGCGGAAGGATCACCGACACGGCTGAGGTTAATATCAGCGTTTCGGGATATAACGCAAGCTTCGTTACCCTCCCCTTCGTAACGACCGACAAGACGGTTATCGTTGCTGACGTTATGAGTGATGGCTTTACCGACAGAGCCTTTTATAAGGACGGCGGACTTCCTCTTAAGAGATTTGACGGTGCTATCGTAAAGGAGCTTGGCGACGGGTATATCACCCTCACATCCGACAGATACATTCACGCGGTAACGCTTGAGGGCGACTGCATTTTCGAGGACAACTATTTCTCTCTTCTTCCGGGAGAGGAAAGAACGGTCAAATTCGACAAGGGTGCTGTCGTAAAGGCTACGGGATATATTCTTTTCTGATTTTTAATATAAAAACCGAGGTGCTTAAAAAGGCGCCTCGGTTGATTTTTACCATATTTGACAAGTATTATTTGCATTTCTCGTAAATAAATGCGTTCCCCCGCTTTCCTACCTGCTTGACGAAGCCAAGATGCTCACAAAGCTTTAGAGCGTAATAAGAGAATTTCGCGCGTGCTTTTATCGCCTTATTATACTCACTTCTTAAGAATTTATCGGGGAGAGCGGCGGGGAGAAAAATACGAAAATCCTCTATATCCTTTAACACTTTCTCCTCTAAAATTTCGTAAGGATATACTCTTCCCTTTTTATATTTCGGGCGCGAGGTGTTAAAAATCAGCGTACGGTCCGCCTCTGCCGCAAGGAATATGAGCCTTATTTCTAAATTCTTATCAAGTATAAATTCCTTTATTTTATAAAGCTCTATTGCAACGTCGGAAAGCCCCTTTTGCATGGGGCTTTTTTTGCGCGATAAGACCTCGCCGTCCTCGGTAAGGGTAGTAATATATTTTGTCTTTATTATCGGGCAAACGAGGGTAACCTTATCCTCTTTTAGAATTTTTTTAAGCTTTGGGGCGAGGTATTCAAACGCGCGCGTCTGTATTTCCGTGATGCCCTCCTCATTCCTTATATCGGCAACCGAGCCAAGATACTCCACCTCGTGCTTACTTTCGTCAGGCTCAAGATAATATTTTAAGGTGCGGTGTATATACTTTTCGGAAAGCCTGCCAATGCCGCCCGAATCGTCTTCAAGGGCGCGGCAAAGCGCTTCTTTTATTTTCTCTTCTTTCATTTGCCGCAATCCCTCCTTCAATACTCGTTACTGTGATTATATAACAGCAAAAAGAAAAAGTCAAGAAAAAGTTGTTTTGCGGAATAAAGTTTAGTCTATGGGAGAAAATAGAAACACGATATTAAGGAAAACGGAGAAAAAAATGAGAAAGCTTACAGTTGTTTTAGCGCTTGCGCTACTTGTGGCGGTTGTTGTTTCACTTGGCGTATCTGCATCCTTTGGGTGTGCGGCGGAGGTCATTTCAAGCGACGTGACGGTGATAAGAACGGCACTTTTAGGTGAAAAGATCATCTTCTCTGACACGGACGTTAAGAGTGCGCTGGCACTTCTTAATTTCGACACTATCACTATCAAGAGTCTGCCGAAAGAGGAGGACGGACGCCTTCTTTTTGCGGGAAATGCGGTCAAGGAGGGGCAAAAAATCAAGAGGCGGAATATCCCCTCGCTTGTATTTATTCCTACCTCAAAGGAGGTGACTGAGGCTTCGTTTACCTTTACAGTTGACGGCTATGCCTCAGACCTTGAGATAAAGTGCCTTATGAAATTTATTGAAAGGGTCAACTATGCACCAACAGCAGGTGAGATTAGCGATGGGGCGGTTTTAACCTGGCAGGATATTTCTCATCACGGAAAACTCTACGGTACTGACCCGGAGGGTGACGAGATCGAATTTATGGTGGTTGAATATCCGCGCTACGGATATCTTACCTTAGAGGATAACGGCGAGTATATTTATACGCCAACCTCGGGCTATATTGGCAAGGACGGCTTCTCTTACGTTTGCCGCGACGAATACGGAAACTACTCTTCCATATCCGAGGTGAAGATAACCGTTGACGAAAGAATGTGCGAGATAAGCTATACCGATATGCTTGATAGACGTGAGCACGGCGCGGCTATTGCAATGACGGCTATGGGAATTATGAGCGGTCGCACGATAGGCGACGGCGTATATTTTGAGCCGGAAGAGGCGGTAACGCGTGCGGAATTTATAGCGCTTGCTATGAAAGCTCTCGGAATAAAGCAGGACACAACGGTTAGCGCGACATTCTTTGACGATGACGATGCGATACCTGTGGCTCTTCGCGGCTATGTTGCAACAGCACAGAGGATAGGTCTTGCCAAGGGTGATTTTGTTGACGGAAGGCTGCTTTTCAGACCTAACGAGCCGATAACGAAATACGATGCCGCAGTAATTATGGCAACTCTTAAGGGCGGCTCGACCGACACGGAGGAGAGCGTTTTTGCAGAGTATTACGATATCCCCGTTTATGCAAGAGGCAGCGTTATAGCGATGTACTCGATAGGTGTTTT
>JAFYRZ010000110.1 GCA_017546745.1 Clostridia bacterium | reverse complement strand
GATAAGCGGACGAATAGAATGCGACACCGCAAGTCCCATGCACAGCGCACAAATCGATATAATATTAAAGTAAAATTCAAGGCCAAGGACGTAACCCAAAAGCACTAAAACAAGTACTGCCACAGGGTAAATCCGACCCATAAAGAAGCGTTCAAGCTGCATAGCAAGACGCCTGCCACGTATCCGTTCAATCATCGATCAGTAACGATTCCTCCAGGAGTAAAAGCGTTTCGGGGAACACCGACGTGCGCTCATACTTCAAGTATTTTTCCTTTATTTTATCCTCGGGCAAAGGTTGTTCTCTGTATATTTGACAAGCTTTGTTTACAAAATCCGACATATCGTCGGGATTATAGAGATATCCGTCAACACCACCCTCTACGATATCCGAGTGCCCCTTGACGTCTGACACGAGTACCGTCTTTCCGACGCCGAGTGCCTCGACCACGTTAAAGGGCAACCCCTCTATGACGCTTGCGCTGACGTAAAGGTCGGTCGCGCGCAGAAAATCGCAGGCATCATCTCTGTGACCGGCAAAGATAACCGAAGAGCCTACACCAAGCCGCTCTGCAAGAGCCTCGAGCTCTCCTCTATTTTCACCGTCACCGACAAGGCAGAGCGCGGCCTCGGGAATAGTTTTCTTGATTTCGGCAAGAGCTTCTATGAGAAAGCTCTGGTTTTTCCGCTTCGAGAGCTCACCGACAAACGTCATAACGTACGCCCCCTCGGGAAAAAGCTCCTTCCTTATCTTCTCGGGAGAGCTGACAGAGGGACGCACGGTAGCCCCCATTCCGCGAGAAAAAAAGACCTTTCCACGGGCAAGCCTATGCCTTGCAGCTATCCCATAATCCTCGGAATTCATAGTGATTATGGCATCGGTCCTTCTCCTCACGAATTTTTCGGCCAAAAGAAGCATCGCCCTCTTGAGAGGCGGCGTGCCGTGCGAAAAAAGATATCCGTGCACCACGTTCACGACTCGCGGACGGCGCCGCGGGAGAGAAAGCCTTACGTGAAACGCAGCAAGCGAGGTATTCAGCACTATCGCGTCAAAATCCTCGGAATTTATTATCTCGCGAATCATTCTGCGACATTCTCTGTTCTTCCCGGAAAAAAGCTTTTTCTCAAACGGGATATCAAAGTCCGCTCCCTCGCCGCGTGCCATAACGAGCACCTCGTGACCGTGATCGCGAAGGGCGTCTATATAAGGACGGTGAAAATTGTTTATATGTGCCATAGTAGAGGCCACGTAAAGAAGCTTCTTACTCTCCGCCATACTACGCCCCCTCCTCGGGACGGCGGCCGCCCTTCTCTCCGAGCTTCTCCATATACTCATCAACCTCGGCTATTTCCTCGGGCTTAAAGTACTTCTCGCTCTTATTAAATGCCTTGAATGGCGTTTTAAGCAGAATCGCGAGGTCGAGTCCGAACGTCCAGTTTTCGATATAAGCAATATCCTCGTGTATTCTATCCTCTACCGAGGTGTCTCCGCGAAGTCCCTTGACCTGTGCAAGTCCGGTAAGACCGGGCTTAACGTAGTGCTTCACCATATAGAGCGGAATGACGGTCCTGAAATGCTCGACGAAATGCGGAATCTCGGGGCGCGGGCCGACAAGCGACATATCACCACGCAAAACGTTTATGAGCTGGGGAAGCTCGTCTATACCCGTCTTGCGGATAAACGAGCCGAAGCGCGTCTTTCTCTGGTCGATATCGGTCGTCCAGGCGGTTTTCGAATCGCCGTTCACCCTCATCGAACGGAACTTGAGCATTTTAAATTTCTTGCCCATTTTTCCTACTCTGACCTGGCGGAAAATAATCGGTCCGGGTGAGGACAGCTTTACGCCTATCGCGGCGATAAGCATAATTGGAGAGGTTAAAACTATAAGAAAAAGCGAGCCGACTACGTCAACGCACCTTTTTACAAATGCGTTAAATCTGTTATCAAGCGGTGTCGAGTGAACGCTTATAAGCGGAATTCTGCCAACCCCGGTAACCTGACTCGGGGACTTAAAAAATCCGAACATCGCAGGGAGGAAATAGGCCTTAACGCAATTATCGTCGCACAAATTAACGAGCTCGATAAGCTTGTGCCTATTGAAGTAATCAACCGAGAAAACGATGTTATCGGGGCGGTACTCCGAGATAATTCTCGGAAGGTCCTCTATCTTTCCGAGATGCTCACAGCCGATATCCTCGCTCGAATCGTATCCGACAGCACCGAGCACCATAATACCGTTATGCCCATCTCTTATGACCTCGCGCACAAACGAGCGTGCGGTATCGGGATTGTTGCCTACTATGATTACCTTCTCGATGATATCGCGCTTCTTACGCGTTATTTTCACAAAGAAAACGAAAACGCGCTTCTTGAACACCATCACAGCCGTGCTGATGACGAAGGAAAAGAGCGTCCACAGAAATAAAAACAGCCTCTTCTCCGCACCCGCAAAAATCAGAGTAGTCAAAACCGAAAGGCCGAAGTAGGTCATATTCGCGACGACGACTCTCGCAACCGAATACATCGGATTTATATACGGAATGGGACGGTAAACGTCAAAAAGCCTGTATATAACCGACGACACCAAAGTCGCCAAAAAGAGCATAAACTGCGTTTTTATGCTATAGAGCTCCACGGTAGTGCCACCCATTATGGGAACGAGCAGAACGTACGCGGCAAGAAAGGCAGACAAATTGAGAAACACGTCCAAGGTGTTCTCAAGAATCCCTGCTATCTTGCGATCATCTCCTCTCATATAAAACCCTCCAAAATAAGCGCCCGAGGAATAGATCACCCCACGCTGCGGCACTCTTACTTTTGTATATTACTAACATATATAATAACACTAAACCTATATTTTGTCAATAGTAGTTCACACCCGACAGCTTTCGGCTTGACAAAACGGAACGGCAATGGTAAAATAGAAAGGGCGAAAGCACCGCGCGCCCCCATTCAACGAAAGGTAAAGGCCAATGGATTTTAAAAAGCACATACCCGAAATAGAAAAGAAAATATCATATACCTTCAAGGACAAGTCACTTTTGACTCAAAGCTTCACGCGTACCAGCTTCTGCAACGAAAGACGCGGCGAGGGATACAGCTCGAACGAGGTTCTGGAGTTTTTTGGCGACAGCGTTTTGTCCACCGCCATAATAAGCATACTCCTCGAAAAGAAGACCGAGCGATACGAGCACGGAATAAAAACTCAGCTCGGTGAAGGCGACTTCTCAAACATTCGCTCAAAGCTC
>JAFYRZ010000009.1 GCA_017546745.1 Clostridia bacterium | reverse complement strand
CTTTTTTGTTCGGTTACGCCTAAAGGCGCCGCATAGCGCGAGGGGATTTTGTGGGGAAATTTTCGTTCGCGACCCGAAGGCGTACATACGTACGTCGAGAGGAAGCGAACGGAAATAGAACAAAAAGCTAAGTTAAAAAGGAGAAAACCGTAGGTTTTCAACCTCAGCCTTCTCCTGCAATTTTTCGGTAAAAGTACAAGAAAGCCATTACCGCTTTTTGTTCGGTTACACCAAAAGGCACCGCGCTACATATTCTCTCCGTGCTTGGCGGACCTATAATATCTCGGTGAGCAGCTCTTATACTTCTTAAAAATACGGTTAAAATAGGAAACCGACGAGAAGCCTACCGCCTCCGAGATCTCGAGAATACTCTTTCTTGTTTTTGTAAGAAGCTTCTCTGCATTCGAAACTCTCACAAAATTAAGGTACTCTGTAAAGGATGCGCCGGTCGCGCGCTTAAAAAGACGGCAGAAGTAGCTCGGGTCAAAGCCCAAGAGGGCGCTTGCGTCATCGAGGGTTATAACCTCGCTGTAATTCTTATTGATATAAGCAATGATGGGTTCGATCTTCTCTGCATCGCGCGGAGCCTTTACGCTATCCGGCTTAACGAGGTATTTTCCCCTGTAAAGGAAGCCGAGGATCTTACATATCTCGCCCTTTATGAACATATCGCTGGCGACGTCCATCTCTCGCGACTCGTTCAGGATCGCAAGCGCCGAGGCGAAAACCTCTTTATTCTTGATAAGACCGACGGCAACCTCGGAAATGCTTTTAAGTTTCGAGTTAAAGCTTGTCATCAGCGAAATGTCTGACTCTACGAAATTTTTCTCCTTAAACTGGACAAGAAAGGTGGCAAGCGGCTCAACCGTGTTGTAAACGGCGTGAGGCACACCTGAATTTACGAAGATTACGTCTCCCTCTCCCGCATCGTAGCTAACTCCGTCAACCACTACCCTCTTTCCGCCCTTTATAACGAAGAGAAGCTCGATCTCATTGTGATAGTGCATCGGAATGGTTGCAAAAGGAACTCTTTCTCCCTCTCTCTCGGAGTATTGAATATGCACGGAAAGTCCCGGCACGTTATTTAAAACTATTTCATTTTTTGTTTCTCTCATTGCCTGAACCTCCACTTTCATTATTTTGACCTTGTTCCTTATTCATAAAAAGCGCCGTTTTTTCACGCTCAACTAAATTATAGCACAATTTATTCGCAGAATCAATATTAATTTTGGCTTATTTGATACATTTTTGAAAAAAACTCTAAAATCCGAACAATTCCATATTTTCCAATTTGTACTTATTTGATATTTTCGCCCTCCCTAAACGGTGCGATATACACCCGCGGATTTTGTCGAAGCAAGACGTCGGTCGCTCCGATTTTATCTAAAACAAGCCTCTGACCTTTTAAAGGTTATGCTTTTTCTTATTTCTTGCGCAAGCCGCCCGCCCCGAGGAAGCCCGCAGATTTTGTCAGACATACCGACTTTTATGCTTGACAAGCGGCGCGCGCGTTGCTATAATAATAATTGCAAATTATAATTTAGCAGGAGTAAAGAAATGAGCGTAGAAGAAAAAAAGCTCCCCGAGGGTCTTTCGTCTGCCGAGGCGGAAAGACTAAAGGCAGAGGGCTTAAGTAACGTTACCAACGAAAAAAACGGAAAAAGCTACGGTGAGATCATCACGAGCAACCTTTTCACCTTTTTCAATATGGTGTGGGCGATCGTTGCGATAATCCTCGTTATCTTCAAGAGCTATTCCAACCTTACCTTCCTTGCGATAATTATTCCAAACGTGCTTATCGCGATAATCCAAGAGGTCCGCGCAAAGCGCACGGTCGAGAAGATATCGGTCACCACGAACCCCACGGCAAGAGTGGTCAGGGACGGCGAAATTATAACCGTCAAGTCGGAGGACATCGTGCTTGGCGACGTTATGTGGATAGAGCTTGGCGAGCAGATACTCTCCGATGCAGTCGTTGTCTCGGGACTTGCCGAGGCAAACGAGTCTATGCTTACGGGTGAATCAAACGCTATAAAAAAGACCGACGGTGACGAGCTGCTTGCCGGAAGCTTTCTCGTTTCGGGCGGCATTTTCGCCAAGGTCACAAGGGTCGGCAAGGATAACTACGTTCACAAGATAGAAAAGGCGGCAAAGGGCTTTAAGGCGCCTGCGTCTAACCTTTTCCGCGACCTTAACAACCTTATAAAATACATAGGTATGCTTCTCGTTCCGATGGCGGCGCTTATGCTGCTTGCAAACTGGTTCGCATACCGCGAGAATTACGACTTCGCATACGCGGTGATAAAGACCTGCGGCTCGGTTATCGGTATGATACCTGCGGGCGCGTACCTTCTCGTTACGATAACCCTTACCCTCTCGGTCATCATCCTTGCAAAAAAGCGCACGCTCGTGCAGGATATGTACTCTATCGAGATGCTTGCCTCGGCAGACGTCGTTTGCCTTGATAAGACCGGCACTATCACCGACGGCACGATGTACGTTACCGCCGCAAGATCGCTCGACGGCACGTCCGACGAGGAGATCCGCCGCATTATGGCTATTGTAGAGGGCTCGGAGATGTCCATCAACAACACCTCGCGCGCGCTTATCGAGTATTTCGGCAAGGAGGATGCGACGATCACCGACAGAATCCCCTTCTCCTCCGAGAGAAAGTTCTCCGCGGTCGATATCGAGGGCGTTGGCGCGTACGCTATAGGCGCACCCCATTTCACCCCCTGCGAAATTTCCGCAGAGCTTGACGAGGAAATAGACGCGCACGCAAAGCGCGGAGAGCGCGTTTTGGTGCTTGCAAGGCTTAATAGCCTTGGCGGTGATGGAGTTGCGGTCGCTATGATCGCGATAAGCGACAGGATACGTCCCGCGGCGGCTGAAACGATTGCCAAGTTCCAGGACCAGGGCGTTACCGTAAAGATAATCTCCGGCGACCACGCAGCAACCGTTTCCTCTATCGCGGCAAGGGTCGGCGTTAATAACGCAGAAAAATATATCTCCTGCGAAAAGCTTACCGACGAGGAGCTTTTGGCCGTAGCCGAGGACTATGCGGTATTCGGCAGAGTTACCCCCGAGCAAAAGGTGCTTCTTATCAAGGAATTAAAGAGGCTCGGTCACACGGTTGCTATGACCGGTGACGGCGTTAACGATACCTTAGCGCTTAAGGAATCCAACTGCGCTATCGCGATGGGCGAGGGCTCTGACGTTGCGAAAAAGGTTTCGCAGATCGTTCTTCTCGACTCGGATTTCTCCACTCTTCCCGACGTTGTAAGAGAGGGCAGGCGCTGTATAAACAACGTGCGTCAGTCGGCTTCTCTCTTCCTTATGAAAACCATACTTACCATAGCGCTCTCGCTCTACGCGATCGTCACCGTTTCGGGCTATCCCTTTGAGCCGAGCCAGTTTATGCCGCTCGAGCTCTTCGTTATCGGTATCGCCTCCGTTCTTTTGGCGCTTGAGCCCAACAACGAGAGGATCAAGGGCTCGTTCCTTGAGGCGGTGCTTGTAAAGAGCGTGCCGAGCGCACTTGCCCTGTTTATCCCGACGCTTGCGGCTATGATCGTTGCCTCCGCGTTCTCGATAGACGAGATGACGAGAAACGCGGTTGCTATGCTTACGGTTACCATCGTAGGCTTCGTTAACCTCGTTTCGCTTTGCCGTCCGTTTAACAAGTGGCGCTTTGCCGTCGTCGGCATCGTTGCCTTGGGCCTTTGCGTGACCTTCCCCGTTGCTACCCTTTTCCTTGGCGATATGCTTAAGCTTATCCCCGCGTTTGATAATATGCTCTACCTCTTCGGTACTCTTGGCATAGGACTTGCGATAAGCTTCGTTTTCGCGCTCTTTGGCAGGAATATCGAGAGCGGTGTTTCGGCTCTGGTTGCAAAAATCAAGGAAAAGAAAAAGGCTAAAAGAGCCAAATAAATAAAAACTATTGACAACCGATAAAGATAGTGTTATAATATTTCCGTAAATATTTAAATTTTAGAAAGCTGAGGGCTTACAAATGAAAAGAATTAAGACCATTGAGACCAAGGATATTGCAAAGACCGTTAACGGCGGCGGCTGTGGCGAGTGCCAGACCTCCTGCCAGTCTGCTTGCAAGACCTCTTGCGGCGTTGCTAACCAGCAGTGCGAGAATCAGAAGAAGAACTGATTTAAAATAATACTTCAGAAAAATCGCCGATAACCTCGGCGATTTTTTAGGATTTTAAGACAAATTAAGGGCAAAAAGAGTACATAACGCCCACCCTTCAGGAGATAAAATGGTACATCAGTATAAATTAAACGGATACAATATCGTCCTTGACACCGCCTCCGGCTCTGTTCACGCGGTTGACGAGGTTGCATACGATATTATTGAAATGTATAAGGATAAGACCGAGGAAGAGATCGTTTCGGCTATCCTCGAAAAATACCCCGACACCCCAGACGTTACGCGCGAGGATATTATTGACTGTATTTCCGACGTGCGGACGCTCCACGAGGCAGGAAAGCTCTATTCCGAGGACAAGTACGAGCCGCTTGCCAAGGTCTACAAGAATAACAGCAAGGTCGTAAAGGCACTCTGCCTTCACGTTGCGCACACCTGTAACCTCAACTGCTCGTATTGCTTTGCCAGCCAGGGCAAATACCACGGTGACAGGGCGCTTATGTCCTTCGAGGTAGGCCGTGCAGCATTCGATTTCCTTATCAAGAACTCGGACGAGAGAAGAAACCTTGAGGTAGACTTCTTCGGCGGTGAGCCTATGATGAATTTTGACGTCGTAAAGCAGCTCGTTGCCTACGCAAGAGAGGTAGAGGGCAAATATAACAAGAACTTCCGCTTCACCTTTACCACCAACGGCGTGCTTCTTGACGAGGAGGTTATGGACTTCCTTAACAAGGAGATGAGCAACGTCGTTTTAAGCCTTGACGGCAGGCGCGAGGTAAACGACCACTTCCGCCGCGACTACGCCGGCCGCGGCAGCTACGACACTATCGTTCCCAAGTTTCAGCGCCTTGTAGAAAAGCGCGGGGGCAAGGGCTACTACGTGCGCGGCACGTTCACCCACAATAACACCGATTTTACGAACGATATCTTCCATATGGCGGATCTCGGCTTTACCGAGCTTTCTATGGAGCCCGTCGTTTGTCCTCCCGGCGACCCCTACGCGCTCACAGACGAGGATCTTCCCATCCTCTTCGAGCAGTACGAGATACTCGCCAAGGAGATGATAAAGAGGAAGCGCGAGGGCAGGCCGTTTACGTTCTACCACTATATGCTCGACCTTAAGAACGGCCCCTGCATCTACAAGCGCATCACGGGCTGCGGCTCCGGCACCGAGTATATGGCCGTTACCCCTTGGGGTGATCTGTACCCCTGCCACCAGTTCGTCGGTGACGAGAAGTATCTGCTTGGCAACGTGTGGGACGGTGTGACGAACACCCCCGTGCAGAACGAGTTCCGCGCCTGCAACGCCTACGCGCGCCCCGCGTGCCGTGATTGCTGGGCAAGAATGTTCTGCTCCGGCGG
>JAFYRZ010000109.1 GCA_017546745.1 Clostridia bacterium | reverse complement strand
GGCGGCGATCTCGGAATCCGTAGAGGTAATGTAGGAGGACAGGGTAACGGTATGCGCGTTGGTTTCAAGCTTTGCCATTGCGCCGTCTACGATCTTCTCCGCCTCTTCTCTGTCTATATCACCGTCCTTGCCGCACGCGGTAGCGAGGGTAAGGAGGGTAGCCACCATAATAAGGGTGGAGATCACGCGGATAAACAGGTTTCTCTTCTTCATATTATATATCCTTATAAATTAAGATTTACCCTTTTATTTTATCATAAAGCTACCCTTAAGTCAAGAGAAAGTTCGCTCGCACAAAATTAAGTTACACAATCGACATATTTGAGGTGCGGAAATTAAAGTCCCACTTGAAAAGTGCGCGCGGGTATGATATAATAGTAACGCCTGCAAGCCACATATTCCGATACGAATAAGCGCACAATATAAACGGCGCTTTCTTTATACGTATGTAAAAACACCCGAGAGGACGGGCGAAATGCCCGAAATGTAAAATGATATTTACAAAAGACAAAAGCTTTTATAAAACTCTGATACTTCTCGCCCTGCCGATAGCCTTGCAAAACCTCGTTACCTTTTCGATAGGACTTGCCGACAGCATTATGGTCGGCTCGCTTGGTGACGCGGCGGTCTCCGGCCTTTATATGGGCAACCAGATACAGACCCTTCTTCAGGTCTTCAGCGGCGGTATAGAGGGTGCTATCCTCGTTCTTGCGGCACAGTATTGGGGCAAAAGGGACACCGAATCGATAAAAAGGATATGCGCGATAGGAATCCGCTTGGCGCTTCTTGTCGGCGCTGTTGCATCGGTCGTGTGCGCTGTTATGCCCGAGAGCATAATTGACCTCTTTACACACGATAGCGCGACGGTAAAGATGGGCGGCGAGTATCTTGGCATCGTTGCATATTCATACCTCTTTTTCTGTATAACTCAGGCGTTTATCGCCTCTATGCGAAGCGTTGAGACCGCGCGCGTCGGGCTTTACGTTTCGCTCGCCTCGCTCTTCGTTAATATCGTTTTAAACTATATCCTTATCTACGGCAAGCTTGGCCTGCCCGCCCTTGGTATCAGGGGCGCGGCTGTTGCCACCCTTATCGCGAGAATAATCGAAACAGCTATTATTCTTCTCTACGTATTCCTTTTTGACAAAAAGCTATCCCTTAAGCCGCGCGACCTTCTTCTCCGCGACAGGCGGCTGCTTCTCGACTTTATCAAATACGGTGCGCCCATCATTGCGGGCCAGCTCGTTTGGGCAACCAATATGCTATCAAGCGCGGCAATTATGGGTAGACAGAGCGAGGACGGTGTCCTTGCCGCTATGAGCATTGCAAACACGGCAAACAACCTCTGCTACGTCGTTATGAACGGTATGGCGGGTGCCGTCGGCATCATCACGGGCAAGACGATAGGCGCGGGTCAAAAGGAAAGGATGCGCGAGTATGCAAAGACCGTGCAGGTCATATTCCTCTGTCTCGGCGTTTTGACGGGAGGCGCTCTTCAGCTTGTTAAGCGCCCCTTTATCTCGCTTTATGCGGTGAGCGAGGCAGCAGCCTTGCAGGCGGTAAAATTACTCAACGTGCTTTCGGTAACCATAGTTGGTACGTGCTACCAGGCAGCCTGCCTTTTCGGCCTTGTAAAAAGCGGGGGCGATATCTCCTTCGTCTTTAAGCTCGACCTGGTTTTCGTATTCTTGATAGTTCTTCCGACGGCAATAATCGCCACGGCGCTCTCAGCACCTGCGTGGGTGGTATTCCTCGCACTCAAATACGACCAGATACTAAAATGCTTCGTTGCGGTGGTAAAGATCAACCGTTTCAAATGGATGAAAAACCTGACGCGCGAGGGCGGCGGCGAAAGAGCTGTCGGATAAAAAATATTTTTTAGTTTTTTTAAAAAAACTATATACAAACGGATTAAAATGTGATAAAATATCCTTGTTAATTTATTCACACGAAAGGAACACTCTCATGAAGATGATCTACAAAGGAAAAACAAAGGACGTATACGCGCTTGATAACGGCAACGTTATGCTCAAGTTTAAGGACGACTGTACCGGTAAGGACGGCGTTTTTGATCCCGGCGAGAACAGCGTTGGACTTACCATCGACGGTATCGGTAAGGCAAATCTTAAGACCTCCGTTTACTACTTTGAGCTTCTTAAGAAGGCAGGCATTAAGACCCACTACGTTTCTGCTGACGTAGATAACGCTACTATGGAGGTTCTCTCTGCTGAGTGCTTCGGTAAGGAGCTTGGCGGCGGCGGACTTGAGGTTATTTGCCGTCTTGTTGCTACCGGTAGCTTTATCCGCAGATACGGCGAGTATATCAAGGACGGTACTCCTCTTGAGGGCGGCTACGTTGAGTGCACCTTTAAGAACGACGCAAAGGGCGATCCCCTTGTAACCGGTGAGGGCCTTGTTGCTCTTAAGGTTATGACCGAGGAGAGCTTCGTTTCCCTTAAGGAGCAGACCCTTAAGATCACCAAGATCGTTGCAGACGACCTTAAGACCCTCGGTCTTGATCTTTGGGATATCAAGTTTGAGTTCGGCTACCACAACGGTGAGGTAGTTCTTATCGACGAGATCGCATCCGGTAATATGCGCGTTTATAAGGACGGCAAGATCGTTGATCCTATCGAGCTTACTAAGATCATAAATAATAGATAGTTCCGCGCAAAAAGCACACTATTGTTT
>JAFYRZ010000108.1 GCA_017546745.1 Clostridia bacterium | reverse complement strand
CAAGAGCTGATAGAATAATCGTTATGAACGACGGTAAGGTGGTTCTTGACGATACCCCGAAGAGCATCTTCCAAAGGGTAGACTATCTTCATTCGATAGGACTTGAGGCGCCGCAAACGGTAGAGCTTAAAAATAAGCTTTCCTCCCTCGGCATCGTTATTAAGTCGGACAGTCTTTCCGAGGATGAGATAGCCTCGGAAATTGAGGAATACATCAAAAACCTAAAGGGTAGCTAAATGGATAGTATTTTAAAGTTAGAAAACGTCTGTTATACCTACGGTGTGGGAACGCCTTTTGAGAAAAAAGCGCTTGATAACGTTTCCGTAGAGTTTAAAAGAGGCGCAATAACAGGTCTTATCGGTCACACGGGATCGGGTAAATCGACACTTGTTAACCTCCTTAACGGACTTTATAAGCCATCCGAGGGCAGAGTTCTTCTTGATGGCGAGGATATATGGCAAAAGCCAAAGGAAATTGCAAAAATACGCGCTCGCGTAGGACTTGTTATGCAGTATCCCGAATACCAGCTTTTTGATGAGACGGTTATGGAGGATATCGCGTTCGGTCCTAAAAATCTCGGACTTTCAAAGGAGGAGATAAAAGCGCGAGTATTAGAAGCAGCCGAATTTTGCGGAATTGAAAAGGAGCTTTTATTTAAATCCCCCTTTGATCTTTCGGGCGGACAGAAGCGCAGGGTAGCGATTGCGGGAATTATTGCTATGCGTCCCGACGTTTTGGTCCTCGACGAGCCCGCGGCTGGTCTTGACCCCGGCGGAAGACGCGAAATTCTCGGTAACCTTTGTAAATACGTAAAAAAATATAACGCATCGGTTATCCTCGTTAGCCATTCCATGGAGGATATGGCGCTTTATTGCGACAACGTTATCGTTATGTCAGATTCTAAAATTCACAAAAGCGGCACTGTTGAGGAGGTCTTTTCGGATGCAGACGGTATTTCAAGCATAGGTCTTGACGTTCCGTCGGTCTCGAAGATCGTTACGGCGCTTAGAAAAAAAGGAATTGATCTTTCGGGTAAGCTTTATACGGTTGACGGCGTTGCCGAGGCCGTAAAAAACTATATCGGAGGTGTGAAAAATGATCTCTGATATAACCTTAGGACAGTTTTTCCCCGGATTTTCTCCCATTCATAAGCTTGACCCGAGAACCAAGATAATTCTTGCCACCCTCTTCATCGTAAGCGTATTTCTTGCGGCAAATCCTGCGGGATTTGTACTAATAAGTATAGTTTGCTTTACAATTATGCTGATAAGCAGGATCTCGTTTAGGGTTATGCTTAAGAGCTTAAAGCCGATTTTTATCATCCTTATCTTTACCGCGATCATAAATATTTTTATGAGGACCGGTGAGGGCGAGCCGCTTTTGGATTTTTGGGTTATAGTAATTTATAAGGAAGGCATTATTCGCGCGTTTCTTATGGCTTACCGCGTCGTGCTTCTTATACTCGGCACGTCGGTGCTTTTGACCTATACCACATCACCCATAGCTCTTACCGACGGTCTTGAATCGCTTTTGTCACCCCTTAAGCTTATAAAAGTTCCGGTACACGTCTTTGCTATGATGATGTCGATCGCACTTAGGTTTATCCCAACCTTGATAGAAGAGACCGAGAAGATAATGAACGCGCAGAAATCCCGCGCTGCTGATTTTTCCACGGGCGGTCTTATAAAAAGAATAAAGGCGCTTATCCCAATTCTTATTCCTCTTTTCGTCTCCTCTTTCAAGAGGGCAGAGGAGCTTGCGACCGCTATGGAGTGCAGGTGTTACAGGGGTGATAAGCATAGAACAAAGCTCGTAAAGCTTACGTATAAGCCGCGCGATTTTATGTTTATGCTCCTTTTCCTCGTATTTTTAGCCGCTCTTATTCTTTTGCGTATTCTTCCTTATAATTATGACGTTGATAATTTGATTTACAAAATACTCTTCTATCGTGTATAATAGGGTCTTATTATGAATTATTTTGCAAAAATCAAATATTTAGGCAGGGATTTCCACGGCTTTCAGGTACAGCCCGAGAAAAGGACGGTACAGGGCACGCTTTGCGAGGCTCTTTCTCGTGCGACAGGTGTTCCTTGTAAGGTCACCGGCTGCAGCAGAACCGATTCCGGTGTTCATGCAAACGAATTTTGCATAAGAGTAGACGCTGTCGGTGCGACTGTCCCTGCAAATAAGCTGCCTGTTGCCGTGGCAAAATATCTCCCCCCCGATCTTTCTCTTTATTATGCAGAAGAATGTGCCGAGGATTTTCACCCCCGCTACGACGTAAGATCAAAGGAATACCTTTACGTTATAAAAAACGAGCCTGTTTACGACCCGTTTTATTACGGAAGAGCATGGTTTATCTCTCGCCCAATTACCGACGAGGGATACAATGAAATGGTTATTGCGGCAGAGAAATTTATTGGAAAAAAGGATTTTTCCTCCTTTGTCTCTGAGGGCGCCGATACCGATGATTTCGTTAGGGAAATTTATTACCTTAACCTTGAAAAAACAGGCAGTACTATCAATATAAGGATAGCTGCGGACGGCTTTTTATACAATATGGTAAGAATTATCGTCGGAACGCTTATCGACGTTGCTTTTTTCAGAAAAAGCCCTCTTGACGTTGAGAAAATTATTGAGGCAAAGGATCGCTCACTTTCCGGAATGACAGCGCCTCCTGACGGTTTATACCTCAATAAAGTAAACTATTGATTACCTTTTTGACCAAAAACTTAATAAAATAATAAAGCTCTATAAAGGAATGATAATAAAAAACCTTTATGGAGCTTTTATTTATGAAATTTTTAAAAAGGGTAATTTTAATAACCTCGGCAAGCATTTTATCATTAGCTTTTTTTATTATTACGGGTTATTTCGCGCTCTACCTTTACTCTTGTGCAAATATCGATAAGGAGGCGGATGAGAGGCTCTTTTCTTTCGCAAAGGAGGATAGCGTGTCGCGTATTTACGTAAATTCGGCACCTCTTTTTTCGGGTGAATATATCCCAAAAGAATTAGAGCTTTACGGAAAAGGGGATAGAAAGTCAACGGTGAAGCTCTCCGAGACCTCTGACTACGTTAGGCTTGGCTTTATCGCGACCGAGGATAGAGAATTTTTTATGCACAACGGGGTCAACGTAAGACGTACAATAGCCGCGCTATTAAATTCCGTGTTTAAATTTGACAAAAGGTTTGGTGCGTCAACAATAACCCAGCAGGTCGTAAAAAATATAAGCGGAGATAATGAAATAACCTTTAAAAGAAAGCTGAACGAAATAATAAGGGCAACGCTTATCGAAAAAAATCACACGAAGGAGGAAATCCTCGAATTATATATCAATATCGTTCCTTTAGGCGAAAGATGCGTTGGTATTAAAATGGGTTCGCTCGTGTATTTCGATAAAGAGCCGATCGACCTTTCGCTCTCCGAGGCGGCGCTTCTCGTTGGAATAACGAACGCACCGTCAAGACTAAACCCATAAGTTGATAAAGAGGGAGCAAGAGAGAGAAGAAACAAGGTGCTTTTCAATATGTACGACTGCGGTTTTATCACAGAAAAGGAATATAAGGATGCGTGTGCCGAGGAGATAATTTTAAATAATAGGGAAACGGCCGAAGATAGGATAGATTCCTGGTTTTACGAAACTGTTTTTGAGGATATTATAAAGGACCTTAAGGAGAACTACAATATCAGTGACTCTGCGGCACGTTTGTATCTTAATTCTGGTGGATTTTCAATTTATACGACGATGAATACAAATGTACAGAAAATTCTTGAGAACGTAGCGTCCGACGGTAATCTTTTCAGGGAATT
>JAFYRZ010000107.1 GCA_017546745.1 Clostridia bacterium | reverse complement strand
TACTTATCGGTATTGCTCTTTGCGGTATCGTTTTGCTTTTCGCAACCCTCTTTGAGCTTCAAGCGATAAGCTTCGTTTTATCTTCTATCTTTAAGGTCGGTGTTATCGCGATAATAATTATCTTCCAGCCGGAGATAAGAGAAGCGCTTGAGAAGCTTGGCTCGGGCTCGCTTAGCGGACTTTATAAGCTTGGTGACAATCAGAAAAGAAAGGTTTTATACAGAACCGTCATAGAGCATATATGTACCGCGGTGAACGATCTTTCAAGAAGCAAAACCGGTGCGCTTATCGTCCTTGAGAGAACGACGCAGGTTGACGAGATCTGTCACACCGGAATTTCTATAAACGCTGACGTTTCGAGCTTTCTTATCCGTAATATCTTCTTTGATAAAGCGCCCCTTCATGACGGTGCGCTCGTAATATCCGACGGTAGGATCGCGGCTGCGGGCTGTCTTCTTCCTCTTACGAGAAGAAGCGACGTTGACGGTGATCTCGGTACAAGACACAGGGCCGCTATCGGAATGAGCGAAACGAGTGATGCCGTGATTATAGTCGTTTCGGAGGAAACGGGAACTATTTCGGTTGCCTTTGATTGCGTTCTTACGCGTGATTTCACGCCCGAGGCACTGAGAAAATATCTCTTTAAAATGATGATAAGAGAAAAAGAACTTGATTCGTGAGGATCTTGAAATATGAAAAATAAAGTATTTGGAATAAATATCGGTACGATCCTTACTGCGGCGGTCTGCCTTGTAACCGCGCTTTCTATTTGGATCTACGTTGAATTTGTTAATGCTCCCGAGAATCCGCCGAGCGACGAGGAAGCTTGCGATGTGGGTTGAAAATCTCACGGTTAACAATATTAAGCTGCCGATAAACGCCTCTTTTGAAGAGGCGTTTTCGGTTGCAAGGGACCGCCTTAAAAGACTTAAGGTAGACCTTACGGGCGCGGATTTTAAGCTTTCCAAGAAAAGCGTTGACGCAAGAGATAAAAGCGATATAAAATTCGTTTATTCTATTGCTGTTTCGGTCACCGGTCAAGAGGTTGATGAGAAAAGACTTTCAGAAAGCGGAGCTTCGCCTCTCGTTATTTCTTCCCCCGACGTTACCTTTGGTAACGATACGCTTTCAGATAGGCCTTTGATCGTTGGAAGCGGCCCCGCGGGACTTTTTGCGGCCCTGATCCTTGCGGAAAACGGTTATACGCCCGTGCTTATCGAGCGCGGCGGCTCTGTTTCCGAGAGAAAGGAGGCGGTAAATCGCTTAAGAGCCTTCGGTATTCTTGACCCGGAGACGAATATACAGTTCGGTGCGGGCGGTGCAGGTACGTTTTCGGACGGAAAGCTTATTACGAGGGTAAACGATCCCTTATGCTCATACGTTATGGATAAGCTCGTCGAGTTTGGCGCTCCCGAGGACATAAGATATATGGCAAAGCCCCACGTCGGAACCGATATTTTATCGGTCGTCGTCGATAGGGTCATTGAAAGGATCGTCTCGCTTGGCGGTACGGTTCTTTTCCACACAAGGCTTCTCGGTATTGATAGAGATAAATCCGGAAGAGCCGTGGCGGTTATAACGAATAACGGAAAAATTGCCGCAGGTGCGCTTATTCTTGCCGTCGGGCATAGCGCAAGAGATACCTACGAGTATTTGATAGATAACGGATTTTCAATCGAGGCTAAGCCCTTTTCGGTCGGTATGCGTATCGAGCATCTTACCGAGGATATCGATAAGGCTATGTACGGCGATCTTGCTGGTGACGAAAGGCTCGGTCACGCAGAATACGCCCTCTCGCATAACACCAAGGAAAGGGGAGTGTATACGTTTTGTATGTGCCCCGGCGGTGAGGTTGTTTGTGCCGCAAGCGAGTGTGAGGGCCTCGTCGTAAATGGAATGAGCGAGCGTGCGCGCGACGGAGTAAATTCCAACTCTGCAGTGGTATGCAGCGTATTTAAAGAGGACTATGGCGCAACCCCGCGCGCAGCTATCGAGTATCAGCGCGTGATAGAAAGGGCGGCGTTCGTTTCGGGCGGTGGAGATTATCGCGCACCCTATATCACCGTTGGAGATTTTCTTGACGGTAGGGTTAAAAATGAATATTCGAGGGTAAAGCCGAGCTTTAGAGATGCTAACGTAACGCTCGCAAGCCCGGATAGCTACCTCCCATCATTCGTTACTAACGGAATTAAGGGAGCAATACTCGCCTTTGATAAAAGGATCAAGGGCTTTGCATCAAAAACAGCCGTCCTAACAGGGGCGGAAACGAGGACCAGCGCACCTATAAGAATTCTCCGAGACAGGGAGACGAATCTTGCACTCGGCTCCTTGAATATATATCCTGCCGGAGAAGGCGCAGGATACGCAGGCGGCATTACAAGCGCCGCTATCGACGGAATTAAATGCGCGTGTGCGCTTATGAGGGCTTATAAGCCGCTTACTTGACGGGTGAAATTTAGACCGTCACCCCTCGTCCGGGGGATGCTTTTAAGCAATTGAAAGCTTAAAGGACGCTTGATTTGATAATAAAATTGGAAGGCGGACAATGTC
>JAFYRZ010000106.1 GCA_017546745.1 Clostridia bacterium | reverse complement strand
TGACGTTGCGGATAAGAAGGCTGCGGGCCAGCTTATCAACGGACTCAAGACCGAGGTAGAGGACGCGCTTACCGAGGCTACCGAGGCTTTGCGTAAGGCAGAGATCGAGGCGCAGGTAAGAAACGCAAAGAAGTATAACCCCACCCTTAAGGCGGCGCGTGAGGTTGGCTCCTATCACCCCATTACCCTCGCCACCCGTGAGGTTGAAGAGATCTTCACGAGCATGGGCTTTACTATCGAGAACTACGACGAGATAGTTGACGACTATAAGTGCTTCGAGGCGCTTAATATCCCTAAGCACCACCCCGCAAGAGATATGCAGGATACCTATTATCTTGATAACGGTCAGCTTCTTAAGACCCATACCTCCGCGGCACAGAATTACATTATGAAGAAGTACGGCGCACCCCTGCGCGCGATCTTCCCCGGCAGATGCTTCAGAAACGAGTCTACCGACGCGTGCCACGAGAACACCTTCTTCCAGATGGAGGGTATGATGATCGACGAGAATATCTCGATCTCCAACCTTATCTACTTTATGAAGACGATGCTCTCCGAGGTCTTTAAGCGCGACGTTAAGGTAAGACTTCGCCCCGGATTTTTCCCGTTCGTTGAGCCCGGCTTTGAGCTTGACATCAACTGCGAGATCTGCGGCGGTGAGGGCTGTCCCTCCTGTAAGAACTCCGGCTGGCTTGAGCTTTGCCCCTGCGGTATGATACACCCGAACGTTCTTTCCGAGGGCGGTATCGATACCGAGAAATACTCCGGCTTTGCGTTCGGTCTCGGTCTTACGAGACTTGCGATGATGAGATACGGCGTAAAGGATATTCGTGATTTCAACTCGGGAAGCCTTAAGGCGCTCTCGCAGTTCAAGTCGCTTTGATTTGGGAGGGAAAAGAAATGTTATTATCAATGAACTGGATAGGCGATTTCGTTGACCTCTCGGGTCTTGACAAAAAGGCTCTTATCCATAATTTCACGCTTTCTACCGCAGAGGTAGAGGATATAATCGTAAAGGGCGAGGATACCTACGGCGTTGTCGTAGCAAGGATCCTTTCCGTAGAGAACCACCCCACCTCGAAGAAGCTCCATCTTCTTAAGGTGGACAAGGGTGACGAGGTCGTTGACATCGTTTGCGGCGCGCCCAACGTAAGAGAGGGAATGAAGGTTGCCCTCGCGACGAATGGCGGCTCCGTGCAGGGAAATAAGATCGCGGCGGCTACCGTCGGCGGCTTTCTTTCCTACGGTATGTGCTGCTCTGAGGCAGAGCTTGGCATCAGCGATGATAATTCGGGCATCTGGGATATCACCGATGACATTCCTCTCGGCACCGATATCAAGACCGTTTACGACATTGACGATATCATCTTCGAGGTCGACAATAAGTCTCTTACCAACCGCCCCGACCTTTGGAGCCACTACGGTATGGCGCGCGAGTTCGCTACCATAACCGGCAGAGAGCTTAAGGCGCTCGACCTTACCGATACCTCGGTCTATTCCGAGCTTCCCGCGGTCGAGATCGACGTTAAGGCGACCGACCTCGTTTGGCGCTACTCGGCTATCAAGGTAGAGAACGTTACCCGTAAGGTAAGCCCCGTGAATATGCGCATCCGCCTTTTCTACTGCGGCTCTCGCGCGATCAACTTCCTTGCCGACCTTACCAACTACGTTATGATGGAGATCGGTCAGCCTATGCACGCGTTTGATAACGCAAAGGTTGATAAGATCGAGGTGCAGACCTTCTCCGAGGGTCTTAAGTTCGTAACGCTCGACGGTGTTGAGAGAAATATCGACGACAAGATGCTTATGATAACCTCGGGTAACGTACCCGTTGCTATCGCGGGCGTTATGGGCGGTGACGCGTCTAAGATCGACGATACGACCACCTCGCTTCTTCTTGAGTCGGCTACCTTTGACGGTGTTTCGGTAAGAAAGACCACCACAAGACTCGGACTTCGTACCGACGCTTCTATGAGATACGAGAAAATGCTTGACCCTGAGCTTTGCAGGATCGCTACCGAAAGACTTCTTAAGCTTCTTTCCGATTGCGATGTGGGCGTTAAGGTAATTTCCTCCTTCTCCGACAGATACGTTAACCGTTATCCCACCATTACCCTTGATTTTGATAAGAGATACGTTGACCGTTACACAGGTATCGATATCCCCTCCGACACTATCGTTAAGACCCTTACCGGCCTTGGCTTTAAGGTAGTACGCGAGGGTGACAGCTTCACCGTTACCGTACCCTCCTGGCGCGCTACCAAGGACGTTACGATAAAGGCGGATATCATCGAGGAGATCACCCGTATCTACGGCTACGATAACTTTGAGATATTCACCTCCAAGAGCCCTCTTGCTCCTGTTCGCACCGAGGTAGAGAAGTCGGCGGAGGATAGAATGAAGGACCTTCTCGTTTCCTCATACCGCATGCACGAGGTACACTCCTACATCTGGTTTGACGAGCAGAAGAACAAGGATCTTTGTATCGATACAAAGCGCGGTGTTCGCGTTATCAACGCGCAGACCCCCGATCATCAGTATATCAGAAATACTATGATACCCACCCTCCTTTCCTTTACCAAGGATAACCGCTCCTACTCGGACGACTTTTCGATCTTTGAGATCGGTCATACCGTAAACGGACTTCGTGAAAACGGTGAGTGCAACGAGGAGAAGCACCTCGGCGCTGTGATCTATTCCAAGACCGAGAGTGAGGAAGAGGTATTTATGCGCGCACGCGATGCGGTTGTCGAGATATTTGAGAATATTCTCCACAAGACCCCCTCCTTCGTGTCGGTAGAGGCGGACGAGTCCTTCTGCCACCCTGTAAATACCTTTGGCGTTTATGCTGACGGCGTTAAGGTCGGATTTATTTCCGTTCCTCATCCCACCACCCTCGCGGCGATCGACAAGAAGAGTGCTATCGCATTCTTTGAGATCACGGTTGAGGATTTTGCTTCTGTTAAGCCCGCTCCGGTCAAGTATGCCGAGCCCTCTAAGTTCCCCGCGATCGATATCGACGTGACCTTCAGCACCGATATCTCGACCCTCTCGTTTGACGAGGCGGTAAAGGCGGCAAAGGGAGCAGCAGGCGATATCCTCACAGGCGTTCTCGTTAAGGATATCTACGAGAAGGACGGCGCTGTGGCACTTACCCTCCGCTTTACCTTTATCTCTAAGGAAAAGACCCTCTCCAAGCAGGAGCTTATGCCTACCGTTGATGCGGTTTGCGCGGCGCTTGCTAATATCGGAGTTGTATTTAAGCAGTAAGATCATTCGTACGGGAAAGCCTCTTGTTAAGGCTTTCCCGTATCTTATAACCACCCTAAAGTGGCAGTTTTGTAAATAAATGTTGTCATATGGAGCTGAAAATGGAAAAATACACCTTAAAATTCAATTACGTTTACACATACTTTTCTGACGGAGAAGAGGTTGACGGTGCGGTTAAGGAGGAAATATTCTCCGTGGCTTGCGGCTCTCGCATAAGGCTCTATCAGATGGAGGATGCGACCTTTTATATCGGTGAGTGTGGGCGCGACGGTATCGGAAGATACGTAGTTCTTACCTACCACGACAAGGAGAGCGTCTTACTCCACGAGGGCAGGGTAGAGGAGCTTTCCTTTGAGGAAAAATACCCCTCTATGGGAGAGGTATGCCATAATCTTTACGAGGGCTCGGTTGAGCTTCTTAACGAGGTGTGATATGGAAATGATAAGACTTGGAAGAACCGAGCTTCACGTTACCAAAAACGGCTTTGGCGCGCTCCCCGTACAGCGCGTTGATAAGGACGACGCTGTTAAGATCTTAAGGCGAGCATACGAGGGCGGCATCAATTATTTCGATACCGCGAGAATGTATACCGATAGCGAGGAAAAGATAGGCCTCGCTCTTTCTGACGTCCGTGAGAATATTATCATATCAACCAAAACGACTGCAAAAAACGTTGAGAGCTTTTGGCGCGACCTTAACACCAGCCTTTCGCTCTTAAAGACCGATCATATCGACATATACCAGTTCCACAATCCCGACTTTTGCCCGAAGCCTGGCGACGGCACGGGTCTTTACGAGGCTATGCTTGAGGCAAAGGATAAGGGAATGATCCGCCATATCGGAATTACGAACCATAGACTCAGCGTTGCAGAGGAGGCGGTAAGAAGCGGTCTTTATGAAACGCTGCAGTTCCCCTTTTCCTACCTTGCGGGCGAGAAGGAGGAAAGCCTCGTTAGGCTTTGCGAGAAAACTGACGTTGGATTTATCTGTATGAAGGCTCTCGCGGGCGGACTTATCACTCGCTCGGACGTGGCGTATGCCTTTCTTGCCGAGTACCCGGTCGCACCGATTTGGGGTATACAGAGAGAGTCGGAGCTTGAGGAATTTCTTTCCTATAATGAAGATCCTCCGAAAATGGACGACGAGATGCGCGAGTTCGTTCTTCGTGAGCGCGAGGAGCTTATAGGTGAATTCTGTCGCGGCTGCGGATACTGTGCGCCCTGTCCTCAGGGCATCGAGATACACACCTGCGCGAGAATGTCGCTTCTTATCCGCCGCTCTCCGGTTGCGGGCTGCTTAAGCGAGTCGTCGAGAGAGAAAATGAAGAAGATCGAGGACTGCTTAAGCTGCGGAAAATGTAAACAAAAGTGTCCATATGGCTTGGATATACCGACGTTATTACGCAAAAACTACGAGGATTATAAAACCTTTCTTTGATCGCCGACTTGCCGATTCGCGATACGGAGAGTGCTGTTTTTTTAAAAAAAGCCCCCGTCTATCGCACCCTTTTGCGGTAAATCGACAGGCGAAATTATAGGGAAAACAGGAGAGAAGAATGAAGATAATTCTTGCATCAAAATCACCTCGCAGAAAAGAGCTTTTGTCGGCTCTTTTTCCTGAGTTTGATATATTGACCGCCGAGGTGGACGAGACGCTTCCCGAGGGGCTTCACCCCCGTGAGGGGGTTGCTATGCTTGCCGTAAGAAAGGGTGAACCGATAGCCACCGTCCACCCCGATGCGCTCGTTATATCCTCTGACACGCTCGTTGAGCTTGACGGTGTAGCGCTCGGAAAGCCGACCTCGGAGAAAAATGCCCGAGAGATGCTCAGCGCACTCTCGGGTAATACCCACAGAGTTCATACCGGCGTTGCCGTGCATTACCGCGGTAAGTGCCTTTTCGGCACGGCAACCACCTCGGTCATATTCCGCACGCTTTCCGAAAAGGAGATCTCCGACTACGTTGCGACGGGTGAGCCGATGGATAAGGCGGGCGCTTACGGAATACAGGGACTTGGCGGTGCGCTCGTTGATTCCTACGACGGTGACTTTGATACCGTTGTCGGTCTTTCGATGACGCTTTTAAAAAGGCTTTGCGAGGAGATAACGAATGACTAAGGCAGAAAAAAGAAAAAGACTCGCAGAGGTCGTAGAGGGCTTAAGGGCGGTCTATCCCGACGCTGCGTGCAGCCTTGAATACGAGGGAGATGCCTGGCGGCTTCTCGTTATGGGCAGGCTCTCTGCACAGTGCACCGACGCGCGCGTTAATATCGTTTGCCGCGAGCTTTTCCAAAAATACCCGACTGCAGAGGCGCTTGCCGCAGCGGATATCTCCGACGTTGAGCGTATTATCACCCCTTGCGGTCTTTACCGTATGAAGGCGAGGTCGATAATCGACGCATCGGATATGCTCGTGCGCGACTTTGGCGGAACTCTTCCCGATACTATGGACGCGCTTCTTACCCTCCCCGGCGTTGGGCGCAAGATCGCAAATATGCTCCTTGGCGACATCTACCGTAAGCCCGCCGTTGTGTGTGATACGCACTGTATGCGCATTTGCGCAAGGCTTGGATTTTACCCCGAGGGGCTTCGCGACCCAGTGAAGA
>JAFYRZ010000105.1 GCA_017546745.1 Clostridia bacterium | reverse complement strand
GGCACTTTATAATTCTTGCTTTCGCTCTTAAATCTCAGCCTTACCTCGTAATTTTCATCAGAAGCATGTATAGCCCCCTCGGAAAAGTCGTATTCAAGAGGAATTCCGTCAAGCCCTATGGGCAGCTCTCCCTCAAAAAAGGGATAATGGATATTACCGTCGAAAACGAACTCTGCTTCCTTGAATATTATACCCGTGATATCGTATTCTGCAGGAATCACGGACCATTCGAAAACAGGTATTTCGGGAGGGTTATAATTCCTCTCGTCATAGCTCAAAAGCGCTCTTGCGACATAATTTCCGACGTCTGTCGCAGTGTTGTCGGTATATCCGACAACGTAAAGCCCGTCAGGAAGATCGGTAAGCGTTACCGTCACCGCCCTACCGCAGTAAACGACCTCCCTCTCGCCCCAGGTTATGCCGGAAAGATCAAAGTCGGCTTTTTTCACCATGAAGCCTGCTGTGGGGTTTAAAAACCGGTAATTACCGCTCGGCTCGGTGACGGCTGCAACGGCATTTTCTGTTGCATTAGTTACTGCGCCACTCGGTGAGAGTGTGATCCTTGCGCCAAGCTCGTTTAGAAAGTACGCGCTCGGAAGCTTGCTTTTTCCGTCGTATATGAATTCGCACACGCCCCATACCACGTACACGTCAAGCGGTGTAATAGTAAGCGTTGCCTTCAGCGGCGAGGGGATAATATAATTTTTGCTGTCACTTATAAATTCAAGGTATACCGTATAGCTGCCAACGTCACTTCCTCCCCCAACGATACGCGCGCAAGGCATAATTCCGTCCTTTCCATTCGGTAGCTCTCCCGAAAATTTTATCGTGTGAAATTCTCCGTCATAGGTGACGGTAAGCGAGGAAAACGAGAGCGACGAAATATCGTATTCCGCGCGTAAGACGTTAATCGGAACGACGGCGGAAAGACCTTGATATCCGACTATGACCGCATTATCGCCAAACCGAAGATCGTCAGCACTTTGATATGAAACGGATACCGTGCCCCCGTCTACTATCTCACGTCTGCCGCTGTTATAGACCAGCTCAAGCACAAGCCCTGCAGGCATAAATTCATCAAAGGCGACGTAATCGCATTTATAGGGCGGAGAAATTACCGAAAGCGTGATCGCGCGCTCGGGGATAATATTAAATTTTACAGGCTCGGAAATAATTCCAAGGTAGTTTTCGGTTCCAAGGACCTCCGCGATAACGTAATACTCGCCGGGTGCGGTCGGTGCTTTTTCGGAATATATGCCGTCACGGCTTTCCGCATATTTAAAAATCACCTCACCAAACGCGGTGTGGGCGCTCGGGCTCGGCAGAAGACTTGCATAGCTGTCCGAGATAAAAAGCGCCTCCGTAAAGCGGTTCTCGCTCTTTTCGATTTCAAAATAAAGAGTAACCGTTGCTTCGTCCGTCCGGGGAAAGGTGTAGTTTTCACTGTCTGTCAGCGTGAGATAGACGGGATAGCGCCCGACATCCGTGCCTCCGTCGGTTTGAACCGTATAGGTCGAGGTGCCGGCGATATCCGCGCTTTGCCATCTACCGTTATATTTTTTTGATACGACGAGTGGAATCTCAACCTCTCTTTTTGCTATACTTACCGTGACCTCCGGGGTCGTTACACTGACAGAATCCTTTCCGTAAAGAAAGGTCACTTTGCAAGAATACATACCGCTGTCCGATACGTTAAGGAGTGGCACTCCGCCGTCTATAAAGCCTATCGACTCACCGTTATAAAACCATTCAAAGCGATAAATGCCACCGTCCTCAAGGACGTGGGAAAGTGTAGAGAAATCCAATATATGCTCGAGGGTGTCGTAGATAAAGCTTAACGACTGAAGCGAAAGCTGTGGCGGTAAAAGCTTATATTTTACGTAAAGATCAAGGTCCTTCGTTATTGGCATATCAAAGGACATCTCTTCCAAAAACTCCTCGTCAAGATAAAATCCGCTGTGAAGATAGCCCTCCTTTTCGTAAAAATCAAGGCTATCGGGAAGCTCTCCCTTAAGAAAATAATAGGTATCCGCAAGCCTATCCCCGTCAAATATCCTCACGCAAAAGGGGAGATATACTGCGGCAAAATTATGCTCTAACGAACCCTTATAGCTCTCGAAAAAGGAAAGCCGGTATTCCATTCCGCGCTTATCGTATACGCTTACAAGCGAGGCGGATTCTACCGTGCAGGAGCGCAAAAGCTCGTACATAGATCCGTTCTCAAATTCTCCGTTATACTGTAATTTTATCTCACTTAAAAGCGGCTTTTCGTCAAAGGAGAGGTTTATCGGATGCTCGGTAATTATATCAAACCTTGCGCCAAGAATTTCGGCATCGCCCGAAAGAAAGAGTGAGCCGCGGTTATAGATAGCCGCACCAAGACTGTTTTTTATACTGCCGCCAAGAATTACAGCACGCCCCATTTTTACATCAATGGTAGGAAGGCTTGAGGACGACCTTATCTCGCCGCTGTTTATAATCAGCGATGAGGAATAAGAATACCATACGTCGATGGCGATAGAATCAAAAGCATCGATCCTTGAATCGGCAACTGTAAGTGAGCCCCCCATTATCCTTATTCCCTCTCCGTTTAGCGACAGAGCAAGATCTGATAAGGTAAGATTACTCTCTTCAAAAACAGCCATACCACCGTAAAAGACGGCACTGCCACTTAGAATAAAATCTCCCTTAGGCAAAACAAAAGTATCATTTACCTCTATTGCGTCAAGGTAAT
>JAFYRZ010000104.1 GCA_017546745.1 Clostridia bacterium | reverse complement strand
TATCCGCCTTCATCTGACACCAAAGGGGGCTGTTTGCGCCGCCGCCCATCGCTCTTATCTCGTTAACGTCAAGTCCGAGATAGTCAAGGTTAGACTTAAGCATACACGCAACCGACTCCATAACGCCGCGAACGAAATGTCCTCTCGTATGCTCGGGCGTAAGGCCGGTAAAGCTTCCTCTCGCCTCGGGGTTATACTTGGGCATCGTAGAGCCGCAAAGGTAGGGGAGGAACGTAAGTCCGTCACAGCCGGGGCTTACCTTTTCCGCGAGAGTATCAAGCTCTCTGAAGGAGAAATTCTCGCAGAATGCGTTCTTGAACCATTTAAGCGCCATACCCGCCGTAGGCGTCCAAGAAAGTAAACAATACTTTCCGTCGTAGTTAACGTGGCAGGGCACGATGCTCTTCGCATCATACTCGGGCACAGAGTCCGCAGGGAGGAAAATAACCATCGTGGTTCCGGTCATAACGCTGACCGTTCCCTGCTTAACTACACCCGCACCGATAGCGCCCGCGATCTGGTCGATAGCGCCGGTGACCACCTTGATCCCCTCGTACTCGCCAACGAGCTTAGCACTCGGCAAAAGCTCGGGGAGCTTCGCCTTATCAACGCCGATAAAATCAAGCATCTCGTCCCACCACTCGCCGGTCTTTATATTAAGGTAGATGGTGGAGGACTGAAGTGTTTTTTCCGTGATAAATTTTCCGGTAAGCTTATAAAGGATCCAGTCCTCAAGGAGGAATATCCTCTCGACCTTGTCCCAAATCTCGGGCTTATTTCTCTTGACCCAAAGAAGCTTACACGCGGGCCAGGTCGCGGTTATCTCGGGCTGTCCGGTAACCTCGTAGACCTTTTTGTGACCGAAGTGGGATGTAATGATCTCTGCCTCCTCGGTCGCTCTGTTGTCGAGCCATACGATAGCGGGGCAAAGGGGATTTCCCTCCCCGTCGGTAAGTATCATAGTCTCGCACTGCGTATCCACCGCAAGCGCGTCTATCTCTACCTTACCGCGGATCTCGTCTATCGCACCCTTAACGATATTCCAATACTCGTTCGCATCAAACTCTACTATATCGCCGTGCGAGTCGAGCGTGTAGTCGGCAGTAAGCGACGCCTTCATATTTAGGCTCTCGTCAAACGCTGCAGCCTTTACCGACGTCGTGCCGATGTCAATTCCTAAAAAATTCATTCTGAAACCTCTCTAATTCCGTCAAGACTTATTCGCCAAACTGACCGTCTATCATATCGAGCGTTTCTCTTACGAGAAGGTCTCCGCCCTCGTGTCCGACGTAGCCGCTCGAAACGTAGGCGCTGTAGTGTCCGCCGCGCTCCGCCTTCAGGGTGGGAAGGTAGCCAAGGCTACCGTTCGAGAGCTGAATGATAAAGGTCTGATTTGCCGCGCTTCTTGCACGGATCTGGTCGCCGTAATACTGGAAAAGCTCAAACGGGTTAGAAACGAAGGCAAGGCTGTCGAATCTTACCGCGTGTACCTCCGCCGTTACGGTGTTATACATTTCCTGCACCTGATATCTTTCAAGAGTTCCCGCGTAGATGTAAAGCGCCGCGGAGTCGTTATAGTCGAGAGTCTTTCTGTCCTTGAAGAACTCGGCAAGCTTTATCTCAGCCTCCTGCTTCTCGCTCTCGGTAACGCGTCTTAAGGGAAGCTTAAGTCCTTCCACCGCGTGGGAGTGGGTCGCCTCGCGCTTTATCTCGGTCACGTCCTCAAGCGCCATCTCGATCTCGGTCATAATTCTTCTGCCGATCTTCCAGGTTCCCTTTATATCGAACATAGATGGGTCTGCGTCCCTCTTTTTCGGGTTCACTCGGATAACGTTGGGGTCCTTAATAGGAGTCTCAGGCTGTACCCAGCGGATAAGATCGCGCGGGCAAAGGTCTCCCGCGGCAGAGCAAAGCGGAAGGAGGTAAACGTCCTTGCCGTACCTCTCGCGAAGCATTATCTTAACCTTGCCCCAGTAGTCGGAGGAGATAAAGCTTCTCTGCTCAAGAACCTGAGCGGGGCAGGCAATATTTGCGATAACGCCGGTAAGCTTGTCCCCCTCACCGTAGGTGAACATAAGCTCGATACCGCTGTCGTTTCCGCCCTCAAGCTCGGTGAAGGTCGCCGTATCAACGTCGCCCCACATTTTTGCCGTGCCGTCCGAATAGCAAACGCGGCGGTTAAGACCGATAGCCGCACGGCCGAAGCCGCGGGCAAAACCACCCTCGCGCCTGTTGCGCCACGCATCGTTTACTGTGCGCGCGATAGCGTCCGCAAGGAAATCGAATGCGTCATCGGGGTCGATGCAATCGCCCGAGGTCACCTGCTGGATATATTCGCAGTCCGCGGGCATATACCTTTTTATTATCGCAAGAGGAACGGTCTTTACCTTTTTAAACGGGCCGTTTCTCGTATACGTATATGAATTGTGCGTATGGACTACGCTGATTATGACCTTTTTGGGGTCAAGTCCCTCCGCATCTATCTTAGCGCGAGCCGCCTCAACAAGCTCCTCGCCAATCTCAACGAGGTCGCAGGAAACCATCACCGTCGCATCTCCGTCTGACTCGATAGCAAGCGCAGTTACGGAAATCGGGGTTTCAACCTCATTCGTCGCTCTCTCGAAAAACTCTCCGTCAAGAGCGATCTTTTTCTCGGGCGTTATATCTGTTTCCGCCCAGCCGAATTTAATCATCAAATATCTCCCTTCAGCTTAGGTTTGACGCAAAATTTTCGTATACATTATAAAAAACCTTTTGCAATTAACAATTATATCATATAATTTAACATATGTCAATAATTTACAAAAATAAAAGCGGGGCTTTGGAGCTAAAAAGCCTGCCAAAACCCCGCTTGAGAGTGTTAAGCGTACATTCCGTTCGCCTTCATATACTGATAAATTCGCATTCCGTGGTTCTGCTCCTCCTTTTGAATGTGAGAAAGAGCATCGCGGATGGTAGGGGCTGTGCACTCAAAAACCGTGGTATCGTAGACGCTTGACACGTGCTTTTCCATAGCGAGCGCGTCCTTGCAAAGAAATGCGTCTCTTTCCTTTGATGAGGTGGGGCAGGATGCCTGTGTAAACGTCTGCGCCTCGCTCACCGCACTCGGTGCCGCGGTAGTGGTTACGTCATCTCCGCCGAGGATGCGGTTGATGGTGTCAAGATGAGTGCTTTCGGTCTTTTTGATCTCGGAAAAGAGATTTTTAAGAGCGCCGTCACACGCCTCCTCCTCGTATCTTGCGTACTTCTCAATACAAAGCTGCTCCTGGGACTTAAGGTCGGATAAAAGTGTCTTTTCCTTTTCGGTAAGTGTCATAAAAAAATCCTCTCTTTCCTTGTGGTAAGGTGATTTTTACCGGAAAGAGAGGAGCTTATTCAGCTGTTGCAAAAATTACGGAACGCTGACGGTGATAACGTCAAAATTCTCATCACCCGAAAGGATGACCTCACCTGCCCCGGCGGGGATAAAGAACGAGTCTCCCGCCTTGGCAGAAAGCTCTCCAACCTTACCGCATCCTCTAACGACCGTCACCGAGATAAACGAGTTTTCCGATGCAGAAATCGGCATTTTTGTAAAGTTAAGTTTGTAAATATGCGTTTCAAAGTAGTCACACTTGCCGATAAGCGAGCCGTCCTCGCTTTCAAAATTTTGCGGCTTATACACGTCAAGATCGGTTACCGCCATAGCCTTTTCTACGTGAAGAGGGCGAAGATTTCCGTCCTTATCGCGGCGCATATAATCGTAAAGTCGGTAGGTCAGGGTGCTGTTCTGCTGTATCTCGAAAATAAGGTCGCCGCCAAGTATTGCGTGGACCGTGCGCGAGGGGATAAACCATACGTCACCCGGCTCAACGTCAACCCTGCCGAGAAGCCTCTCGACCGTTCCGTCAGCTACCGCACGCGAGAACTCGTCCTTTGTGTAAGCGCCGTTAAGACCCATATAGAGTCCTGCGTCCTCGCCCTCTCTGTCAACCACGTACCACATCTCGGTCTTGCCGTACTGACCCTCGTTTTTAAGGGCGTACTCGTCGTCGGGATGCACCTGTACGGAGAGCTTTTCTTTCGCGTCTATAAACTTGGTAAGCACCGGGAAAAACTCGAATTTCTCGCAGTTTTTACCCCAGGTCTCTCGGGGAAACGCCTCGGTAGTCGTTCTTCCGTCATCGATCCTCGCCTCGTTGCCGGGAACGAATGAAAGCTCCCAGCTCTCTGCGATCCTGTCCTTCTCGCTCGTCTTTCCGTAGCCCCTTAATCTGTTTCCGCCCCAGAGATTATCCTGCAGGGTGGGGGTCAGTCTGTATACTTTTTCCATAGGTCAATACCCCTTTCGTTTTTACAACAAAATTATACACCAAGGGGGGCGGTGTTGTCAAGCCGAACGGAAGAAAAGCAGAGAAAAAACGGAAATTGTTAATTTTTTAAAATAATACTTTATTTTTTGCGCGATTTATGCTATAATCTATTAAAGATTGTTAAAATCGTTAAAATCAAAGGTTTTTAAGAGGATATTATGAAGAAAAATTCAAATAACGAATTATCCTGCCGCTTAAACAAGGTTGGCGGACAGGCGGTTCTTGAGGGAGTTATGATGAAGGCGGGCAGCCGCACCGTAACCACCTGCCGCAAGGAGGACGGCACTATCGTCGTTTACGACGACACATTTACCTCCGTAAGAAAAAAATGCAGGATCCTTAACCTGCCCTTTCTGCGCGGCATCGTAAATTTTATTGAGATGCTTATCCTTTCCTTTAAGACGCTCGAAAAGTCTGCGGAGGCCTTCGGCATCGAGGAGGAGGCGGAAAAGAACAAGACCACGACGGCTTTCATTATGGCGATCTCGCTTATCTTAAGCGTCGTGCTTGCGCTCGGTCTTTTTATGTTTTTGCCGATACTTACCGCTGATCTTATCGACTATCTTCTCTCGGGCAGGCTCGGTGTTTACCGCGCTGTCGTAGAGGGCGTTGCTAAGACCGTAATATTTATTGCATACCTTTGGCTGGTTTCGCTTATGAAGGACATCAAGCGCACCTTTATGTACCACGGCGCTGAGCATAAAACCATCGCCTGCTTTGAGGCGGGGCTTGATCTTACCCCCGAGAACGCTATGAGGTGCAAGAGATTTCACCCGAGATGCGGCACGAGCTTTATGTTCCTTATGATACTTCTCGGCATCGTTGCCGGATTCTTCTTAAGATTTATCCTTCAGGGTCTTGACGGCTGGGTCTACTACGTAATAAGGCTTGCCATCTTCCCTCTTCTCGTCGGTGCGGGCTTTGAGGTCATTATGATAGCCGGAAAGCACGATAATTTTATAACCCGCGCGATCTCCGCTCCCGGACTTTGGGTGCAGAGGATCACCACCAAGGAGCCGACCGAGGATATGCTCGAGGTTGCTATAATCTCCACCAAGTGCGCTCTTCGCGACGAGTTCCCCGAGTTTATGGAGTTCTATAACGAGAGGTCCTGGGAGAAAATGGACGAGCCCTCCGAGCAGTCCACGGACGGCAACGAGGCTGAGGGCACGAGCGATATTACCGCAGAAGCCACCCCCGACGGTGAGGCGAATTCCAACGAAGCCACCGACAGCGAGGCGGCAGAATGACCCTAAAGGAAGCAGAAGCGCTTCTCCAGAGTGCCGGAATTGACGAGGCACGCGAGGAGGCACGCATAATTTTCGAGCGCCTTGGCGAAATACCAAGATACAAGCTTACCGACCTTGCCGTCGAGTGCGACCTTGCGCGCGTTAAGGACGCCATCGAGCGCAGATGCACGCGTGAGCCGCTCGGCTATATTCTCGGTGAGGTCGATTTCTACAAGGAAAGCTACGAGGTAAGCCCCGCTTGCCTTATTCCGCGCGCGGATACCGAGGTCCTCGTTGACCTTGCGGTAAGACTTATCCCCGAGGGAGAATTTTTCCTCGACCTTTGTACGGGGTCGGGCTGCGTTGCGATCTCCACCTTAAAAAACACGAAAAATACGACCGCCGCGGCGATAGATATATCCCCCGCGGCGCTCAAGATAGCAAAAAGGAACGCAGAGAGAAACGGTGTTTCCGAAAGGATAAAATTCCGCGAGGCGGACCTTTTCGTGTCCGACCTTAAAGAATACCGTCCGTACGCAATTTTATCAAATCCGCCCTACGTTTCAACCTCCGCATATGAGGGGCTTGAGGGCGAGATATTCTTCGAGCCGAAGATAGCCTTTACCTCGGGTGAGGACGGGGCGGACCTTCTAAGACGGCTCGTCGATATATGCAAAAAAGCAATAAAGCCCGAGGGCTTTTTCGCCTTTGAGATCGGCTACGATCAGGGCGATATAATGCGCTCGCTCGGCGAAGCACACGGCTTGGCTGTTGAGATAGTAAAGGATCTTGGCTCAAGAGACCGAGTTGCACTCTTCAAAAACAAATAAAATCCCCACTCTCCCCTCCATATCATATACTGTAAAAAACGGTACGGAGGACAGAGTATGACGAAAAAACGAGAAATCCCGCGCGCGCTGATCTTTGGCGGCATAGGATGCGAAAGAGAGATCTCGGTAAAAAGCGCCGAGGGTCTTTACGGGGCAATAAGGAGCTCGGGCGAAAATATCTTCCCCGCCTTTATCGACCCAAATGGAAGCTGGCTTTTAGCAAAGGACGAAAATATAAGCCCCGCGTCGCTTGCAAATGACCCCGAAGCACTTGCTGACAAGGTCTATCCCATAAGGATAGGCAAAGAGGGCGGCTTTTCTACCGGCGGGAACTTTATAAAAATCGGTGTCGCAATTCCGATACTCCACGGAGATTTCGGAGAGGACGGGCGGATACAGGGTGCGCTTGATACGGTGGGAATTCCCTACGTCGGCTGCTCGGTCGAGACGAGCGCCGTCTGCCGCAATAAATCCATTCTAAAATCAATACTTAAAAGCCACGGTATTCCTATGCTCGACTGGGTAATGATACCCAAGGGGGACAGCTTAGATACGGCTATTTCACGTGCAGAGTCCGCGCTCGGTTATCCGATGTTCGTAAAGCCGACGAGCCTCGGCTCGTCGATAGGCGCGGGCCCGGCGCGTGAGCGCAGCGAGCTAAGACAAAGATTAGAGAGCGCAAGAGCCGTGTCGGATAACGTTATGATAGAGCGCTGTCTTGTGGAAAAGCGCGAGCTTGAATGTGCGTTTTTTGAGTACAAAGGTAAACGATACTTTACAAACTCCGGAGAGATCCGCTATAATAGCGAGTTTTACGACTACGAAAGCAAGTACGTCCTAACAGACACAGAGGTCATGCAGGTTGCCGACGTCGGGCAAGTGATACGCGACAGGATACGCGATATCTCGGCTATGATCGCGGACGTCGTAGGGCTTAGACACTTCGCGAGGATAGACTTCTTTCTCTCCCACGCGGGCGAGGTCTATTTTAACGAAATAAACACCATTCCCGGGCTTACCTCGGCGAGCCTTTTTCCGCTTATGGCAAAGGGCGCGGGGGTAGATCTTGGAGAGCTTTTCCTTGACCTCTCAAGAGCCGCGCAGACAAAATGATAGGAATATTCGATAGCGGCAGGGGCGGTGTTGCGATAGCGAGGGAGCTTTTGGCGCTTTGCCCGAGGTGCGACGTCCTTCTCCTTGCGGACAGGAAAAATCTGCCCTACGGAACGAAGAGCGACCGCGAGCTTACCCCGATAGTTGAGGAAAACCTGAAAAGACTGCGCTCGTACGGCGCGGACAGACTTCTTATCGGCTGCTGCACGGCAAGCAGCATTTATGAAAGATTTTTCGAGCCGTCACCCTGCGTGACACCGATAATAGAACCGACGGCAAGGCGCGCCGCCGAGGTCACGGTGGGAAAAATATGCGTTATCGCAACCGAATCGACCGTGAGATCCCACGCGTTCGGGAGCGCGATCTCCCGCTACTCTAAAGCCACCGTCACCGAATTTGCCGCGGGCGAGCTCGTCGGCATAGCCGAGCGGATCTGTGCAGGAGCGCCAAGCGAAAAGGATATAAAGAAAATTAAAAAGGCTCTTGAGCCGGCAAGGGCGACGGGCGCTGACACGCTCGTTCTCGGCTGTACCCACTTCCCCCTGATCTCCGAGTATATCTCGGCATTTCTCCCGGACGTGAGTATAGTAAGCTGCGTGAGGGAGGGCGCTCTTGCCGCACTTTCCTACGCAAAGGCAGGCGAGGGCAGAATTATATACACCGAATAAAGGAAAGGACGAAAAAAATGTCAAAGTACAGAAGAGGAAGAATAAACGACGCGGTGGGACAGGAGCTTGCCATCGCTCTTGGCGAGGTGCGCGAGCCCAAGGTGGTCGATAACTTTATCAGCATCACCAGAGCCGAGGTTGCGCCCGACCTTAAGTTTGCAACTATATATTTCTCCTGCATCGGAGACTCCAAGGAGGCGGCAGAGGGTCTTAAAAAGGTAACCGGTATGCTCCGCCACCACCTCGCAAAAACTCTTAACTTGAGAATCACCCCCGAGCTTAACTTCGTTAAGGACGGCTCTATCGAGCACGGTGCGAAGATAGCAAGGCTTCTTGAGGAAATAAACGCCAAGGACGAGAATAAGTAATGGACGGATACAAAAGCCTTACCGCGCGAGAGTGTGCGGAGGCTCTTATCAAAGCCGACGACCCTATCGTCGTGATGCACGCAAGACCTGACGGAGATACCGTCGGTGCGGGCACGGCACTTTGCCTTATCCTTAAGGCGCTCGGAAAGCGCGTAAGCTATGCCTGCGCTCATAAGATTCCCGACAGGCTCGCCTTTCTTACCGACGGGCTTGAGGCGGCAGAGGGCGATCTCTCCTCTCGCCCCGCGATCTGTGTTGACGTCGCCTCCCCTGCCCAGCTCGGGGAGCTTAACGGTATAATACGTCCCACCCTTATGATAGATCACCACGAGTTTGGCGAGGCTTTTGCCGATAACTACATTATCCCCGGCGCATCGAGCGCGGCAGAGGTGGTCTTTACCCTGCTTGAAGAGCTTATCGCTATGGGCAAGCTTACCCTCGACGGTGAGGTGGCGAAAACGCTCTACACCGGCATAAGCTCCGACACAGGCGGATTTATCTTTTCAAATACCACACCGAAAACCCTAAGAACGGTAGCCGATCTTATCGAGGTCGGTATAGATTTCTCCGACCTCAACCACAAGCTCTTCCACTCCAAGAGCGAGGAGCAGATAAGGGTCGAGGGCTTCGTTGCGTCAACCCTTAAGCGCGCACTTGACGGAAGAGTTACCTATGCGACTATCACCAAGGCAGACAGAGAGCGCCTTTCGGTGCTTCCCGAGCATACCGAGACCGCGATAGAGGTCGCTCGCTCGCTTATCGGAACCGAGATCGCATTCGTTATAAAGGAGAGCGACAGCGGTGAATATAAATGCTCGCTTCGCTCGACGGGAGCGAACGTTGCAGAGATTGCGCGTGCGTTCTCGGGCGGCGGACATATAAGAGCCGCGGGCTGTACGGTTGTCGCAGAGGATATCGGCGCGGCGGCGCTTCTTGTTCTTGAAGGAATAAAAAAGGAGCTTTTATAAAAATGAAAAGGATAACTAAGGCGATAATTCCCGCGGCAGGACTCGGAACGCGTATGCTTCCGATCTCACACGCAGTACCCAAGGAAATGTTACCTATAGTTGACATTCCTGCGATATATTACCTCGTTCGCGAGGCTGTGGAAAGCGGCATCACCGACATTCTTATCATAACCAACCGCGACAAGGAGGCGATGGAAAGCTTCTTTGACCTCTCGGTCGAGTACGAGGTGGCGCTTCTCTCCAAGGGAAAGGGTGACCTTGTAAAAATGCTTCGCGAGATCGCGGATATGGCAAACGTATACTTTCTTCGCCAAAAGGAGACCAAGGGACTTGCCCATGCGGTCGGCAGAGCGAGATCGTTCTTTTCGGACGAGCCGTTGGTGGTGATTTACGGGGTTGACGTTATATTCTCAGAAACGCCGGTATGCCGCCAGCTTATCGACGTATATGAAAAATACGGCAAGCCGGTCGCGGCAGTAAAGCCGGTTTCGCCCGAGCTTCTTACAAAATACTGCTCGCTTAAGGTCGCGCCCACCGAGGACCGTGGGGTCTATCTTTGTGACGATATGATAGAAAAGCCGAAGCCCGGCGAGGAGTTTTCGAATCTCGCGATACTCGGCAGAGTTCTTCTCACCCCCGACGTCTTTGACGTTATCGAGGCGCTAACACCAGGTGCGGGCGGCGAGTATCAGCTTACCGACGCTATGGCGAAAATGGCGAGAGAGCGCGGCTTTACCGCAATCGAGTTTGAGGGCGAGAGATACGACCTCGGCTCAAAGCTCGGCTTCCTTAAAGCGAACACGGTCATGGGACTTTCCCACCCCGAAACAAAGGACGAATACAAACGATTTTTAAAAGAATTACTTAAGGAATCAGACTGATGGATTTCAGACGCTCAACCCCCTCCGACGTAAGCGAGATCGCAAGAGCGGAGGCTTTGATCTTCCCCGACCCCTGGAGCGAAAGGGATATCTCGGATACCCTGATGCACGAGGGCGCGATGTGCTTCTCCGCCATCAAGGACAGTAAGCTCGTCGCATACGTTCTCGGCAGGATAATTCCGCCCGAGGGCGAGATATACAGGGTCGCGGTGCTTCCCGAATACAGACAGCGCGGTATAGGCTACCGACTGCTTGACTATGCGGCAAAATGTGCGCGCGGCGACGGACTTGAGGTGCTTTTCCTCGAGGTCCGCTCACAGAACCTGCCCGCAATTGCGCTCTACCGCGCCTACGGCTTCAAAAAAGTCGGTGTGCGTAAGGGCTATTATAAGAACCCCACCGACGACGCGATAGTTATGCTTAAGGCAAGCAGAGAGGATCTCATAAACTGACGGCGGCGGTAGGCTTTCAAGCCGGGAAGCCGCTTTGCCAAGCCGCTCCCAACGGCAAAAGAAAAGGGTGCGACGTGATGTCGCGCAAAAACACCGCTATGGCGGCACGAAAAGGATGAAAAAATGAGAATTCTTGCAATTGAAAGCTCGTGCGACGAAACGAGCGCCGCCGTGATCGAGGCGGAAAATGACAGATTTAATATAAAATCGAATATCGTAGCCTCGCAGATAGAAACGCACAGGCTCTACGGCGGCGTTGTCCCCGAGATAGCAAGCCGCGCACACGTTGAGGCTATCAGCCGCATTACCTACGAGGCGCTTGACGCGGCGGGTATGACGATGGCAGACGTCGATGCCGTAGGCGTTACCGCAATGCCCGGTCTTATCGGCGCTCTTCTCGTTGGCGTTAACTTTGCCAAGGGACTTGCCGCGGCATACGGAAAGCCGCTTATTGCCGTTGACCACATAAAGGGGCATATTGCCGCCTGCTATCTCTCTGACACGGACATTCCGAAGCCGCCCTTCATCGCGCTTGCCGCCTCGGGCGGACATACCTCTATCTATATGGTCGAGGACTACACTACCCTTCGCGTTATCGGAACGACCAGGGACGACGCGATAGGCGAGGCATACGACAAGGTCGGAAGACTTTTAGGGCTTGAATACCCTGCGGGCGCAGGCTTTGATAAGCTTGCGAAGAACGGCTTTATTAAGGCTACCGGCAAGGATGTGGGCTTCTATGAGGCATACAAAAAATCCCCCGCATACCTTGATAAGACGATGACCCTCCCCTCCCCCGCCTTGAACGACGGAACGCTCGATTTCTCATTCTCCGGTCTTAAGACCGCGGCTATCAACCTTATGCACAAATTCGAGCAGAGGGGCGAGTGTCCCGACCGCGAGCTTTTTGCCGCAAGGTATACCTATGAGGTGACCGAGGCGGTCGCAAAGAAGATCACCGCGGCACTTACTGCGCATCCGGAATGTGACTTTGCCCTCTCGGGCGGCGTTGCGGCAAACTCGCACCTAAGAGCGCGCCTTACCGAGGTCGCAAAGAAGCTCGGCAGGAATATCTTCATTCCGAAAATATCCCTTTGCGGCGATAACGGTGCTATGATAGGCGCCGCCGCATACTACGAATACAAAGCAGGAAACCTTGCAACAAGCGCGCTTAACGCAAGCGCTCTCGACTCTATAACCTAAGATACATCCTCTTGTTTTGCAAAGAAAGGTTTACATCATGGAAAGTATTGACAAGATAAACGGAATATTCGAAAGAAAGGCGAACGACACGCCCAAGACCGCGGTTTCTGCCGCAGTCATCAAAAGATTGCCGAGATACCACAGATACCTTGGAGATCTTCTGCGCGAGGGAAAGATGCGCATATCCTCCTCCGAGCTTTCCGCAATAATGAACGTTACCGCATCCCAGATAAGGCAGGATCTTAACTGCTTTGGCGGCTTCGGTCAGCAGGGCTACGGCTATAACGTAAAATATCTTCACGGAAAGATAAGCGACCTGCTTGGCGTCTCACAGGGCTATCGCGCGATCATCGTCGGTGCGGGAAACCTCGGGCGTGCGCTTGCGGCTACCCATATGTTTGAGCGCCGCGGTGTTGAAAGGATCGCTATGTTCGATAACGACCCGAGGATCGTCGGCTCAAAGATATACAATATCGACGTTTACCACGTAGACACTCTTGCGGATTTCTGCAAAAGAGAGGCTGTCGATATCGGTGTTCTTACCGTTCCCAAGGAGGTCGCGAGAGATATTGCTGCGACCCTTTGCGAGTGCGGTGTTAAGGGCATCTGGAACTTCGCTAATATGGAGCTTAAGCCCGAGGAATACGACTGCATCGTCGAGAATATCCACCTCGGTGACTCGCTTATGACCCTCTGCTACGAGATAAAGGCACGCGAGGAGAAAAATGCAAAAATGAGCGGCGAGGACGAAAAAATATGAAAAAATACCGACTTAAGGGCGGCAGGCTTTCCATAACCGAAAGCGCGGTCTTCGAGGAGGCGAGCCGCGAGGAGCTTCGCGTTCTTTTAGCTCTTATTGAGCGCGGCTTTGATTTTGCCGACGAGGACGAGCTTGCCAAGGTTGCAAGGGTCACCCGCGCAAGAGCATCGTCAACGCTTACCCTGCTTCTTGGCGAGAGTATAATCGAGGAGTATGACAGCACCGAGCCGAAGATAACCTACGAATTCAACCCCGAGACCTCTCACGAAAGAGAGGAACAGTCAAAAAAGGTTGCCGCAAGCATTCGCGATAACAGTCTTTCGTCTATGATAGACGCCTGCACCAAGCTTCTCGGCAAGACCACCCTGCCGACGACCGAAATAAAAAAGCTCGCCTCGCTTAACACGAGCCTTGAGCTATCAGAAGAGTACGTTGTGGCTCTCGCCAGCTACCTTCTTGAGCGCGACGCGCTCTCGGTCACCCGTCTTGTCAGCACTGCATCTCGCTTGGTTGACGACGGAATAAACACCGCAAACACGCTTACCGCCTACCTTGAGGGCAAGCGCCGCGAGGACTCATACACCGCTTCAATGCGCTCGATTTTCGGCATCTGGGGAAGAAACCTCTCGCCCACCGAGCTTAAATACTTCAAAAAGTGGCAAAGCGAGTTTTCCTTCACCTCGGACATCGTCGAATACGCATACGGTATTGCGACCGAGAGCATCGCAAAGCTTGACTACAAATACATAAACGCAATACTTACGAAGTGGCACGAGGCTGGCTGTAAAACGATTGACGGGATATTGGAGTACGAAAAGCACTCAAAGGCAGAAAAGGAAAATAAAAAATCCGCAGGTCACAGACCCCGACCTAAGGCTGAGGCAGAAGCGCCGAAATACGGCAATTTCGACCCGAGAGAGGCGCTTGCCGCCGCACTCTCGAGAAGCTACGGCGACGACAACGACAAATAGGAGGCAATATGAGATACGATAATATTGCAAAGGCAAAGGAGCTTATCGACACTCGCAGAAAGAACGCTCTTGCAGAAGCAGATAGGCGCAACGCGGAGGTTGCCGCGCGCTCTGCCGTTATAAAAGAAATAGACAAGGAGCTTACATTGACCGGCCCCGCCATATTCAAGGCGGCGTGTCGCGGTGAAAGTCTTGATGAGATCAAGGCGAGAAACATCGAGCTCAACGAGATGCGCAGACGCGAAATTGTAAAGCTTGGTTTACCAAACGACTATACCGACGTGCATTATTTCTGCTCCGAATGCTCGGACACCGGCTTTATCGGAGGCAGCAAGATATGCTCCTGCTTCAAGCGCGCGATCGCAGAGGAGAGTATGAAGTCGAGCGGTATCGGCGGCCTTGTAAAAAGACAGACCTTTGAGAACCTTGACCTTGAGTGGTACAAGTCAACCGAGGGCGCATACGAGAGAATGGCAGCAAACGTTGCCGCGGCAAAGAGATTTGCCGAAACCTTTTATAAGACCGGACAGACCCTCGTTCTTCTCGGCACGACCGGCACGGGAAAGACCCACATCTCCACCGCTATCGCCAGGGTGGCTATCGAGGGCGGCTATGAGGTTGTCTACGATTCGTCGCAGAACATTATCGCCGACTTTGAGCACGACAGATTTAAGAGCGGCTACGGACAGTACGAGCCGAGAGCCGACAAGTACACCGAGTGCGATCTTCTTATCATAGACGACCTCGGCACCGAGTTTATAAATCAGTTTACCATCTCCACGCTTTACAATCTCTTAAACACAAGGCAGAACCGCGGACTTGCAACCGTTATAAGCACCAACTTTACCGAGGAAGACCTTTGCGCAAAGTACGAGGCAAGGATCGTTTCGCGTCTGTTTGGAGAGAATTCCGAGGTTCTCGTTTTCCGCGGAAGGGATTACAGAATCTTCTCCCGCCTTGAGAGGAAATAACTGCAAAAAAGGGGAAAAATCCTACCCCGTGCTAAGAAAAACCTATAAAAAAGCAGACCTACCGTGGCAGGTCTGCTTTTTTATTACGGCAAGGGGCGCCGTAACGCTTATAATTTGCTTATTTAAAAGCAAAGACTAAGCTATTATTTAGAATTTGCGGTGGCAACAACATCGGCCTCGGTATCGCAAACGCGGCTGATGATAACGTCACCGATAGAAAGAGGACCCTCGGGGCGAGCCTTGTTTATCTCGTCCATAACGAGGAAGATCTTCTCCTTGGGGATAGTGGTAGAGGTCTTGACCGCAACGACGGTGCCGTCCTTACATCTAACGGTAGAGGTTACCGTTCTCATAGGATGGGTACACTCGTCAAGCGCGTACTGCGCACCTCTCTTACAGATATTGCCGGTAACGTCGAGGAACCTTCCCGCCTCGTCGAGCGTTACCTCAAGCTGACAGCCTCTGGGGCATACTATACAGGTAAGTTGTCTTTTCATATTGCACCTCACTTCTCAAGAGAAAACTCGATAACACCCTCGCCGATAAGAGCGAGCTTGTCTGCCGTAAGGGTAACCGTCTCCATCTCACCGGGAGCGAGCTTCTGCTTCTTCTTATCGTAAAGGACCTCGTCAGAAGCCCTTGCAACAACGCGCATATCGCGGTATACGTCACTAACGCGGAAATAAACCTTAGTGTCCTCGGCAGTGGTAAGCACCTGGGGTACGGTATAACGGATCTTTCCGTCGGTATGTAATCTAATGTTTACTTTTTTAACTCTTTCGCCCTTAAGATAAGCAGCAGCGCTGGTTGCGGCGATAACCGCCTCCTCAGAAACGTAGTCAACGAGATCGTGTACGTGAAGCACGTTTCCGCAAGCGAAAACGCCCTCGATCTCGGTCTCTCTGCCGCCGTCTACCACGGCACCGCCGGTAACTCCGTCAAGAGTTATGCCCGCGCCCTTGGTAAGCTCGTTCTCGGGGATAAGTCCGCAGGAGAGAAGAAGCGTATCGCAGGGGATTGTGGTCGCGGTCTCCATAATGGGACGTCTGTACTCGTCAACCTTAGCGATAGTCACCGCCTCAAGGCGCTCCTTACCGTGAATATCGATAACGGTGTGGCTGAGCATAAGGGGAATGTTAAAGTCGTTAAGGCACTGCTCGATATTTCTTGCAAGACCGCCCGAGTAAGGCATAAGCTCACAAACAGCCTTTACCTTTGCACCCTCAAGGGTCATTCTGCGCGCCATGATAAGACCGATATCACCCGAGCCGAGGATAACTACCTCGCGGCCGGGCATATAGCCCTTCATATTAACGAACTTCTGCGCAGTACCTGCGGTATAGATACCGGAGGGACGGTAGCCCGCGATATTAAGCGCACCCTTCGGACGCTCGCGGCAGCCCATAGCGAGAATGATAGCGCCCGCCTCGATAAGGAAGATGCCCTCCTCCTTATTCATTGCGGTAACAGTCTTATCAGCCGCTACGTCAACTACCATGGTATCGAGCATAAAGGGAATACCAAGCTCCTTGACCTGCTTCTCATATCTGTACGCATACTCGGGTCCGGTAAGCTCCTCACCGAAGCGGTGAAGACCGAAGCCGTTGTGAATACACTGTCTTAAAATTCCGCCGAGCGAATCGTCACGCTCAAGGATAAGTATATCGCGAATTCCTGCCTCGTGTGCCGCAACAGCCGCCGCCATTCCTGCAGGGCCGCCGCCGATTATAACGAGATCAACCTTTTTCTTGTTCATCATATCAGTCCTCTCCCTTCGTACGTCCAAGGTTGATAACCGAGCCCTGACCGAACTTAGTTACCGCGATGTAATCAACGCCAAGCTCCTCGGCAAGTATATCGATTATGTAGGGTGTGCAGAAGCCGCCCTGGCATCTACCCATAGAAGCTCTTGTTCTTCTCTTTACGCCGTCAACGTCTGTGGGCTTCGGGTTGGTTCTGATAGCCTCGCGGATCTCGCCCTCGCTTACGATCTCACAGCGGCATATAACGTGTGCAAACGCCGGGTCATTCTTGATAACCTCGTTCTTTTCCTCGAGGGTCATCTCGCGGAAGTAGTGCATAGGCTTGCGATAGGGGTTAAAGTCCGCCTTCTTGTTAAGGGTAAGTCCCGCGCCCGAAAGCATCTCGCAAACGTACTCTGCGATAGCAGGAGAGGAGGAAAGTCCGGGGCTCTCGATTCCCGCAACGTTAACGAAGCCTGCCATAGGCATATTGATGATAAAGTCACCGGTAGAGCCTACCGAGCGAAGTCCGGTAAAGGAGGTGATGACCTTTCTCGTGTCAACACCCGAAACCTGCTCACCCGCCTGCGCGCGGACCTTGTTAAGACCCTCGATGGTGGTGGAGGTGTCGGTCTTGTCGTCGATGTTCTCTGCGGTAGGACCGAGAAGAAGGTTGCCGTCTACGGTGGGGGAAACGAGAATTCCCTTACCCATCTTGGAGGGGCAACGGAAGATGGTGTGAGAAACGAGATTTCCGCACTCCTTATCAAGGAGCATATACTCACCGCGGCGCGCGTAAACCGAGAAGGAGTCGTCGCCCGCAAGCTTAGCTACCTCGTCGGAGAATACACCTGCGCAGTTGATAACGTACTTTGCCTCAGCGGCACGGCCGTCCCTTGCGGTGACCTTGTAGCCGCCCTCGGTCTTGTCGATAGCTGTGACGTCAAAGGAGAGAAGAAGCTCACAGCCGTTATCCATCGCGTTTCCGACAGCCGCCATACAAAGCTCGTAGGGGCAGATTATAGCACCGGTGGGTGCGTGGAGTGCGCAGGTAACGCCCTCTCCGATATTCTTCTCGAGCGCAAGCACGCCCTCTCTGTCAAGAAGCTCAAGCCCCTCAACACCGTTCTTTCTTCCTCTTTCGAGAAGCTCGGCAAGAGTTGCCTTATCCTCGTCCGAAAATCCGACTACCAAGGAGCCGTTTCTCTGATACTTTACGCCAAGCTCCCTTGCAACCCTTTCCATCATAACCGAGCCGCGCACGTTAAGCTTCGCCTTAAGCGAGCCCTCCTTTGCGTCATAGCCTGCGTGTACGATCGCGCTGTTTGCGCGCGTTGCTCCGAGTGCTACGTCAGAAAGCTTCTCAACGAGAGCCACGCTTACGTCATAGCGAGAAAGCTCTCTTGCAATAAGTCCGCCAACGACACCCGCGCCAATTATTGCTACGTCAATCATTCTGTCAGATCCTTTCTTAATATCGGGCATACCCGCCCATTATATTTTTTTTATTTTATAATAACAAGTTTATTATAGCAAAAGAATATTATTTAGTCAATAGTTAAGAAAAGACTTGACAAAATGATCATAAAACGATTATAATATTGAATATAACGATCGGAGATTGATCATAATGGCTATTTATTTAAGAGAAAACGACTATATCCGCCTCCTTACCGAAAGGGAGCATTCTGTAAAGGAGCTTTCCGAGAAGCTTTTTATAAGCGAGCCCACCGTAAGGCGCGACATTCGCGCAATGAAGGAAAAGGGCACGGTTGACTGCAAGCGCGGCATCGCAAGACTGAACCCGAAAAGTCCCGACACGCGCGTGCCTATGTTTATGCGCACCCTCGCGCACACCGAGGAAAAGAACGAGATTGCAAGAAAGTGCGCCCGTCATATAAAGGACGGCTACACGGTAATGCTCGACGCATCGACCACCGCGTACAGCCTTTTGCCCGTGCTTTCAACGTTTAAAAATCTTTTCGTTATCACGAACGGCGCGCATACCGCGATATCTCTTGCGGCTATGGGAATAAAGACGCTTTCTGTCGGCGGCGAGATAACCCCCGACTCATTCTGTTGTCTTGGCGCCGAGGCAGAGCGCACGCTTGCCTCCTATAACGCTGACGTCGCATTCTTCTCCTGCCGCGGCATAAACGAAAAGGGCATAGCAAGCGACAGCACCATACCCGAAAACGAAATAAGAAAAATTATGATGAAAAACGCAAAAAAGAGCATACTTCTTTGCGACAGCAGTAAATTCGGCTTGACCTTCCTGCACACCCTCTGCCACACAGGCGAGGTCGACGAGGTAATAAGCGACACTCCCCTGCCGGAGTACGTTAAATGACTAACCAAAAGCTTGGCGAAGCCAATCATAACGGTGCGAAAGCATTTCATAACTCATAACTTGCCCATAAGGGCAATCATAACAAAGCGCGATGCTCTCTAAAGAACATCACGCTTTCATTTTATCTCTTCCAATACTTTCTGTCGAGCGACCTATATGAGATCGCCTCGGCAATGTGGTTCTCCTCGATAACGGCAGAGCCGTCAAGGTCGGCGATGGTTCTCGCTACGCGAAGAACTCTATCGTGGCCTCTCGCGGAAAGTCCGAGCGACTCAAACGCCGCGCGCATAAGCGCCTCAGCACTCGGATTAAGCTCGCAGTGTCTGCGAAGCACCTCGGTCGGCATCGTCGCGTTAAGGTTTGCCGCGTCGTCGCCTGCGGCGGCGAACCTTTCCTTTGCAAAGGCGCGCGCACGGTTTACCCTTTCGCGTATGACCTCGCTCCTCTCGCCGTCCTCGCTCCTTGCGGAGATCTCGTCGTAGGAAACCGAGGGCAATTCTATCTCAATATCAATTCTGTCAAGAAGCGGACCCGAAACCTTTTCAAGGTACTTTGTAACACCGCCCGCAGGGCAGGTGCACTGCCTTTTATGGTCTCCGAAATAGCCGCAGCGGCAGGGGTTCATAGCGCAAACGAGCATAAAGGACGAGGGGTATCTCACTCTCGCAAGGGCGCGGGTAACGTAAACCTCCTTATCCTCAAGCGGCTGGCGAAGCGCGTCGGTAACGCTCTTCGGAAACTCGGGAAGCTCGTCAAGGAAAAGAACGCCGTTATGCGCGACCGATATCTCGCCCGGGCGCGGATTTGCGCCGCCTCCGATAAGACCAACGCGGCTTACGGTATGGTGAGGCGAGCAGAAGGGACGGTTAATTACGAGATTTCCCTTAAGATTTCCCGCAACCGAATGTACCTTCGTTGTTTCAACCGCCTCGTCAAGCGTCATATCAGGCAAGATCGATGGCAGTCTTTTCGCAAGCATGCTCTTACCCGAGCCGGGAGGGCCTATCATAAGAATGTTGTGTCCGCCTGCGGCGGCAACCTCCATAGCTCTCTTTGCCCTGAGCTGTCCGCGAACGTCGGAAAAATCGGGGAGCGAGCGCCTCGAGGAAAAGTCGTAGGACGAGATATCCCGCTTCGTAGCCTCGATTTTGCGCATGCCCTTTATATGCTCGATAAGATCGCGCAGACACTTAACTCCGTAAACCTCGATACCCTCAATGACAGCCGCCTCTCCCGCATTCTCAAAGGGAACGTATATCTCGCGCTTACCCTCGTCACGGGCGCATACCGCCATAGAAAGAACGCCGCCTATCTTATGTACCTCACCCGATAAAGAAAGCTCTCCGACGAAGCATTTGTCAGAAAAATCAAACTCGTTACCGAGTCTGCCGTCGCACTTAAGGATAGCAAGAATTATCGCAAGGTCGTATGACGTGCCCATCTTTTTTATATCCGCAGGTGCGAGGTTGACCATTATATCAAGCGAGGGGAATCTCACGCCCGAGTTCTCGCACGCAGACTGCACTCGGTTTTTCGCTTCCTTTACCGCCGTATCGGGAAGTCCGACAAGCTCAAAAGCAGGGAGTCTGTTCCACGCGGAGCATTCAACGCAAACGAGGAAGCCCTCTATTCCCATAACGCCGCTGCTATATACCTTAGATAACATAAGATTTTCCTCTCGGTCCTGTTTTTAAGATAATTATACAATAAAGGAAAACGAAAATCAACAGTTTATTGACATTTTTAATTCTTTAGGATATAATTATATCGAAAGAAAAACGAAAGTTTCAGGTGGTATTATGGAGAACTTTTATTCGAGAACCGAGCGCATGCTCGGAAAAGAGGGTGTTGAAAGGCTGAAGAGAGCGCGCGTTGCCGTATTCGGCGCGGGGGGCGTTGGCGGCTTTTGTATCGAGGCTCTTGCAAGAGCGGGGGTCGGCACGCTCGACCTTATAGACAGTGATACCGTTGCAGAATCTAACCTTAACAGGCAGATAATCGCAACGAGAGAAACCATAGGCGAATATAAGACCACCGTTATGAAAAACCGTATCCTCTCTATCAATCCCGAAGCGAAAATTACGACGTATAACCTCTTTTTTGACAACAATACTTCACATTTGTTCGATTTTTCCGTCTATGATTACGTTGTTGATGCGATAGACAGCGTTAGAGGAAAGATTGAAATCATAAAGCTTTCGAAGGCGGCAGGCACGAGAGTTATCTCCTGTATGGGTGCGGGAAACAAGCTCGACCCGACGATGTTTGAGATAGCCGATATTGAGAAAACGAGCGTTTGTCCGCTTGCAAGAGCCGTGCGCACGGAACTCAAAAAGCTCGGTATTCGCGGTGTCAAGGTGCTCTTCTCAAAGGAGCCGCCCGTCCTCCCAAAGGACAGCGCCTCTGACCACGCTCCCGGCAGCATATCCTTCGTCCCCTCCGTCGCCGGCCTCATTATTGCCGGAGAGGTTATTAAGGATATTGCATTGAGGTGATTTTGGTATGCGCCAGGACCGGAATACGTCTCCAAAAGAAAAACCCTCCCTCCGAGAGGTAGCGAAGCGGCGCGAGGGGAGTGAATGACACCACAGTGCGGTGTCAGAGCCCGAGTGGGACCGAGCCGCAGCGAGACGGTGGCACGGCGTAGCCGTGACGGAAGGAGCCTTTGGGTTCGTGCAACTTTAGGGGTATGGGCTTTGCCCTGTGCCTTTGTAATACAAAGGCGAAACTGGCGATAATAATACGTTTAAGGAGCGACATAATAAGGATGAAATATGAAGATTTCAAAACCTCATTAGAATTTTTAACGTTATACGGATTTGAATATACTTACGATTCCGAAACAGGTAAACGAGAATGTTATAAAAATAGATTTGTCGAAATTATTTTAAGTTACAATCGGTTAGACGTTAATAATTGGATTCCTCAAATCTACATGAAGGCACATAATCGGCAACAAATAATAGATATCGAACAGGCGTATCTAATATTGGGCAATAGAAAGATCAAAAACACATTTGATATGTTAAATGCTGTTGCAAAAAACAGTGTTGTGACATATGGCAAATTGTTTGATATATTAATTGAACCCCAATACTTGAATGTTTAATAATTTACCGATAGCCGTTGATACATTATATGTATAACGAACCCCGACAGGCAATCTGTCGGGGTTAATCTTTGTTTTCTGCGCATCAAATTTTTGCGTCAATGGACCGTCGAGGTAGCGAAGCGGCGCGAGGGTCTTGAATGACACCACGGTGTGGTGTCAGACCCCGAGCGTGACCGAACCGCG
>JAFYRZ010000103.1 GCA_017546745.1 Clostridia bacterium | reverse complement strand
TTTCATATTTTTGACTGTAAAACCTTGACAGTCTTGCGCGCTTGTGATAAAATAAAATCAGAGAGGGAAAGACGTCAAAACAAGAGTTAAATTATATAAGGAGAGGACAATGAAACGCTATGCTTTGGTAATCGTAATTTGCTTTGTGCTTATAGGCTTTGTTATCTTGCTTCCGCTTGTGGGTGCCTACCTGCCTTTGCCTAAAAACCCTTTCATATATTATAGAATTCCTGATACTACAAGACCCTCTACGTGGGAAAGCACGGACGGAAGAATTAAATTCACCGCCGGCGATACAAAATACGAAACGTTTGAGCGCGGTTCCGGAAAAAACAAGCATTTGGTGGAGTATGATGTAGTTATGTATGGAGAAATCCTTTTAGATGACGGTACGTCATATGATTTTTTTATAGAATATGACGAAGCTTGGAATCTTTACCTTTTTGAGGACGGCAAGGAAGTAAACAGATGGGACGACTGTCTTGTACGTTTTGACGTTGATTATAAGAGCAAAAAGCGTTTTATTGCCGAGGTTGACGGCGGGTCGCTTTTTGAAAAGGGCACAAGGTTTGAGTTCAAAAGAACCTCGCCTTGATAAAGGTTGCCGACGGAAAAATTGATACATAGAAAACTAATAGATAACCCCGACAGGCAAGAATGTCTGTCGGGGTTCGTTTCATATCCAATATCCTTTGAATATGTAATTACATAAGCAAACTAAGCCAAAGATAAATGCAAACGGTATAGCTATGAGTAATATTCTTAAGAATATTCTTAAGCCCTTGCTACGTATGTTTTTAATTCGACCGAAGGTATCATCATATTTCGACTCGAAGGGCGCAAAAAGAATAGTAAGTATAATCTCTAAAATGCCTTCCATAATTCCTCCCCTTGCTCGAAGCTTGAATCGATTATTTGTATGGCGGGGTGCTCGTTTCGCTTTGCACGTGGTATTGTCATTCCGTAAAGCGGAAGGCTATCAGCCTCCCCTACGTTTTCGGCGGGGGCAAGCTCATTCCCTACGAGGCCCGGTTATAGAGAGAGGGAGAAGACCGATTTACAGAGCTATATAGCGGTAGCTTACCGATTTGTATTCCCTGAGCTTTCCACGAAGCTCGGCGGGTGTGCCGCCGTCAAGCGCTGCTTTGTCGATTATAAGCGCTTGGTTTTGTGCGACGTATAGGAAGAAATACTTTTTCGTTTCCTTAAAGCGGAAGAAATCGGTGTATGCCATAGCGCCCTCGCGGCGGCGCTCTCCGCCGATAAAGGTCTTTACGTGAACGCTTTTGTCAAGAAAGGTGAGAAAGGTCTCACCCTTGGGGGTCGCGGCGACCCTTTTCCAGCGAGAGTGCGGGATAACGAAATACATATAGAGAAGAAGCCCGGTCACGAGCGCCGTCATAGCAAGATACACCGCGGTATCGCGATATCCGTCCGTGCCGTAAATATCACCGAGAAGAACGGTGACGAGTATACCGACGGTCACGGCGGCGTAAATTATTACCGACACTATCGGGTTTATGATAAACATTCCGGCGCGCGCGTAGTCAACGTACGCGTCCTCGCAAACGCGAGAGGTGGTTTTTATATTCATATTTTTTCTCCGTTGGTTTTTAGACTATTTTAGCATAAGCAAGAGGCTTTGTCAAGTGCGAAAGGCTTGACATACCGCCCCGTTGGTGCTATAATTTAGACAAAACGAAAATTATGAGGTGTGTTATGAAAAAACGACCGGGAGTTAAAATTACGGGCGCGATCCTGCTTTTCGCGGCGCTGTTTATGATAGTGATAAATCTAATCCCCCCGAAAAAGAATATAGATGAAAACCCCTTTATCGTAAAGGACGGAGATCTTCCTATGATAGCGGCGCACAGGGGCGGAGGCAGGTCCAACCCCGAGAATACCATGCTTGCATTCAGGACCGCGGTCAGCTACTACCGCGTTGATATTATCGAGAGCGACCTTTATCTCACCAAGGACGGCTATCTCGTTTATAACCACGACGCGTATATAGACGAGACCTGCAACGTAAACGGCGATATCTCTCTTGAGGAGGTGCGCGCTCTTTGCGAAATTAAGGAGAACAGACATTATATTGCGGATATGACCCTTGCGGAGCTTGAGGAATATAACTTCGGCTACTATTTCGAGAACGAGGACGGTGAGAGGATATACAAGGACGTTACCGACCCGAAGTCGGAGGGGCTGGTTATCGCAACGGTGGATAAGCTTTTCGAGGAGTTTTACGTTACGAACCCCGATCTTCTTTTTATCGTGGAGATAAAGGACGCAGAGGAGCGCGGATACGAGGCCTGCAGGGTTCTTTACGAGACCCTCGCGGAGGATTATTCCGAGTATCTTGACAACATCGTCGTCGGCACGTTCCACGACGAGATAGAGGCGTGTCTTAAGGAGAAGTATCCCTCGCTTATGCGCGGTGCGCCCACCGGCACGGCGGCAAAATTCATCATAACCCAGCTTCTCGGTGTTAATATCTTTGATAACGGTGACTTCGCCTGCCTCCAGATACCCACGAGCTACGACGTCGGTATTACGATCGCGCTCAACAAGAGAACGATAATCAAGAGGGCGCATAAGAGAAATATAGCGGTGCAGTACTGGACGATAAACGACGAGGACGAGATGCGCGAGCTTATAGAGCTTGGCTGTGACTGTATAATGACCGACGATCCCGCTCTTCTTCGCGAGGTGCTTGAAAGCTATAAGCAATAATTGCGCTGTGGCAGGCTTTTGTAGGCGAAAAGCGTGATTGTATCAATTTTTGGCGAGGTTGTTTCAACTTTTGGCAAGAAAAACGGCTTGATTATTGATAAAATATACTT
>JAFYRZ010000102.1 GCA_017546745.1 Clostridia bacterium | reverse complement strand
TATTTGATACGTTAGCACATTTGGAGCTAGGAAACGAAAGGATAATAAGATAATAAAATGAAGGACAATATAATAAGCTCACAAGCCTTTGACCCAACCGAATATGCCGACCCGCTATTCGGTGTTGGCAGTGCGACCTCGGCAGGGCCGACGCTCCCCGCAGGGTCTATACATCCGAGCCCTGAAACGCTTGAATGTGACAATGGCGGTTATTTAAGAAACCAGCCGATCGTCGGCTTCGGTAACGCTTATATATCCGGCTCGGGCGGAAAGAAATGCTATGGCAACTTTCTCCTTTCACCGACGCTTGGAGAAATAGAGCTCGACCGCGAAAGGCGCGCAGTCTATGCAAAAGAAGGCTCGGAAAGAGCGAGATGCTACGAGTACGCGGTAGAGCTTGAAAACGGTATTTCCGTTAAGGTGACCCCTGCGCACTCATCGGCTATCTATTCGATAGAATATCCCGAGGGCTCTGATGCGTCGCTTCTTATTGACGTCGCGCACAAGCTTGATATTGATGCGAGCTTGAAGCATGGCTCTGTCACCGTTTCCCCCGAAAAGAGGCGCATTACGGGCGGCGGCAGGTTCTTTGGAAACTGGAACGAGCTTGACTGGGATATGTATTTTGCACTAGAGATAGATGCCGAGCCAATTGAGATTTCTATTTTCGAGGGCGACAGGATACATACCGTAAGCGAAAATACCTGCGTATCCATAAGCGAAGAAAAAAGGCTTGGCGCTTTTATCAAGATAAGCAAGGCGCAAAAGAGCACCGTAAAGGTGAAGATCGCTATTTCTTTTACAAGCGAGGAGCATGCCGCAAAGACGCTTGCACAAGAGATACCCGACTTTGACTACGAAAGAGTTAAGGCTGCGGCAAAGGAAAAGTGGCAGGGCATTCTTTCAGCTATAGAGATAGACACCGCCGACAAGGCACTTCTGCGCCGCTTTTACACGGCGATGTATCATATGAATATCCAGCCGCGCGACCGTACCCGAGACCTTGGAAAATGGGACGATTTCCACACCGTATGGGATACCTGGAAAACGACCTTTCCTTTGTATTCGCTCATTTACCCTGAGAAAATGGGCGCGATAATTGACTCGATGATAGACCGTGCAAGGGAAAATCTTGCGAACGGTGTCGGCATCGTTCTCGGTGACGAGTATTTGACCGGGCAGGAAACGCTTGCGGGACAGGGCGGCAATGACGTCGAAAACGTAATCGTTGACTCCTTTATAAAAGGCGTTCCCCTGAAAAGGCACACATGGGAGGAGGCTTACGAGGTTCTTCTTGCAAGCGCTACTATGATGCGCTCGCCCGAGTATATCGAGCGCGGCTATGCCTACGAGGCAAAAACGACCGCAAGCGGTGTTCCCTACACCTGGCGAATGAAGCCCGCCGGAGGTACAATGGGCTTTGCACTTAATGACAAGGCAATAGCAAATATGGCGCGTGCCATAGGCAAGGCTGAAGATTATAAAAAATTCGAGGCTCGGTCAAAAAACTGGCTTAACGTCTGGAATAAGAAAAATGAAAGCGAGGGCTTTCTTGGCTTTCCGCAAAAGAGGAATGCTGACGGCACCTTTGACGAGGGCTTTGACCCGCACGGCGGATATAACAAGCACTTTTACGAGGCTACGGCTTGGGACGCGTCCTACATAAACTATAACGACCACGAGGGGCTTATTGAAGCTATGGGCGGCGCTGATGAGTTTACAAGACGACTTAAGTTTGCGTGCGACCACAGCGTTAACTATTACAATGACGACCACGGCAAGGAGGGCTATCTCAATTTCACCAACGAGCCGTCATTCCATATTCCGTGGCTGTTCTGCGTTGACGAGATATGCCGCCCCGACCTTGCGGCAGAGGTTATCGACCGAATCATCAAGCGTTTTTCGCTTGAAAACGATTACCCCGGTGACGAGGATAACGGCGGAATGTCCTCCTACTACGTATTTTTAATGAGTGGATTTTTTCCGTTTGCTACGACAGAAAGCTATTACCTGCACGGCACAAGGCTAAATAAGATAGTTTTTCATCTTGCGGGCGGCAAAAGCCTTGTAATTACGGGTGAGAATGTTGGCGAGGGAAATATATTCGTACAGTCTGCAACCTGGTGCGGCAAGGTGCTTGACAGATGCTCACTTACACACGAGGAGATTGCCCGTGGCGGCACTCTCCACTTCGTTATGGGAGATACACCGTCATCATGGGCGCACAGGAAAATTAACTAAAGGGCAAGGGGCTACATCTCCCATGCGCGAACGAAAAAGAGCGAAGATACTTTAACACGGTATCTTCGCTCTAAATTTATGCTTATATGCAATTTTTGCCTACTATGGTTTACTTTTCGATATAAAGCGTGTCGTTTTTACGAAGATTAAAGCTCTTAACGCTTACGCGCGCTTTTGTCATAAAGTGCTTTTCGTCTATTCTGTAAACGGTGTATCCTCTGCTAAGGTTGGTTTCTATCTCCTTATCCTCACCGATGTTTGTAATAAGGATTCCCTGTCTTTCGCCGTCGGTCGCCGCCATAGCGTAAAGCCCATCGCCAAGGTCACCCGTTACCTCGACCTGATTTTTCATAGCGTAAAGCTTACCGAATGCCTTAAAGGAGTAATATGTGCAAAAAGGCTCTGCGGTCAGGGGGTTAAAAAATCCCGCGTAAACGCTCGTGCTGAAGCGCGCGTCGTAGTAGCACATAACCGCCATTTTGGTCTCGTGCATAGCCATCATCATTGCGGCAACGTCTGCCGATGCCTTGGTCGTTCCGCGAGTATCGCGGGTGCGATCGGTATTCCACTCGTTGATATGGAATTCAACCTCAGGAAATCCTGCCTCCTCAAGAAGCTTTTCTGCATACGCCTGAACCCTCTTAGTGCGGTTTACGTCAAGATAGCTGTGGTGCGAGAAGAAGTCAAAGGGAAGATTATCGCGCTTTACGCGTTCAAGAAATCCCTTAAGGAATTCGGTATGGTAGATAGCGCGCTCCTCCCAGTGGGAAACCTCGTGCGGAACGATATATTTTTCCTCGTGCTGCATATAGCCAAGGTAAAGACCCGTGCAGGCATATCCGCCGATCTTGATAGAATCGCCGAAGCAGGCACGAAGATGCTTTGATGACGCGGCATAAAGGTCGTAATACTCCTCCTTAGTGCCCTTAAACATATTGTTAAGCTCTATCGATTCCTCGTTATCCGGCTCGTTCCAGATCTCCCAGTACGTAATACCATAGTGGAATCCGTCTGCCCAGCCCTCGTTATAGTGGCGGACGATATGCTCACAGATGCGCGCCCATTTCTCGGGGTCCTTCGGTGGGAAGATGCGATAGGACTTTATCATATGCGAGTTTTCTATCGTCACGCCGAGGCGGAAATAAGGCTCAAGCCCTGCCGCCATCATCTTCTCAAGAAGTGCGTCGGTAAAAGCAAAATCGTATGATGCGGGGTCGTTTTCGTCCGCATCAAAATCTCTGAAGAGATTAGGAACGTCAACGAAAAGGTTTGCACCGAAGTGTCCACCCGTATCGTGAAGACGGGAATAGGGGATATTAGCCTCTGTGAGGTAGTGCATCAGGGAAACGTCGATACCAAAGTCGCCCACGCCAAAGGGCGGTTGACCTACCGCGTGCATTGGCTTTACTCTTCCTACGACCTTGTCAAAATTAAAATTAAGCCTCATAGCTCTGCTCCTTTTGCTTT
>JAFYRZ010000101.1 GCA_017546745.1 Clostridia bacterium | reverse complement strand
CGGGCTCACCGTTCTTGTAGCTGATCTCCTTAACGGTCATATCGGTGAACCTTGCAAGCATATTCTGATACTTGATAAGCTCCTCCTCGTTAGCGATAACGGAGGTAAGGTCGGTCGCCTCTGCAACCCAGGTGTCCTCAAGGATCTCGAAGGTAGCGTCAATGATCTCAACCTCGCCTGCCCACTCAGCCTTAACGCCGGAGATCTTAAGCTTAGTTCCAACGGTCATTCTGTTATACTCTTCCTCGGTGCAAGCAAGCTCGTAAACGAAGTACGCGCCGGTGCCGTCCTGAAGATAGAAGGTACCCTTATTGTTCCACCAGGACTGCTTACCCTGAACGAAGCCCTCGATAACTACGTTAGCATCGATCTCGGCAGCAGAATACTCTGCATAGGTCATAGTGCCCTCGCTCTTTGCATTGGGGTTAACCGCACCGCAAGAAACGAGAGAGAATGCAAGAGTGAAAAGCATAAGTACAGCAACTAATTTTTTCATTTTAATTCTCCTTTTTGTTTTACGTTATTAACGTACAATTAAATTATACACAAAAATGCAGATATGTCAAGGTTTTTCAGCTATTTTCTGCGTTTTTTTATGCGCTCATAGATAAAATAAGCCCCTATAAATACCCAGATCACGCCGATCGACACTAAAAGCGCCACGCTGACCGCGGGGTATTCGCCAAGCTCCTTCTTCTCGTAATCCTGCGGACCTATCGAGTCAAGGTGGTAGAGCGTTTTCATCTTGCCATATAGATTTTCGATATACTCGTCGTCTACCGTCTGCTTACGTCTTACCGATTTCGTGACCTCCTCGATCATCTGCCCTGCGGCATTTCTGAGGTTAGCCGAGCCGTTAAAGACGGGGGTGATAAAGGTGTTTTCGATATTCTCGATAAAGAGCCTTGACGCTTCTATCTTAATATTATAATGAAGATCGTTATCCTCGCCCGAGCGAGAGAGGTAGTCGAGATATTCTGTCGATTCAAGTGCCTTGGTCGTGACCGGGATATATCCTTCCGTCTTGGCATAGCCAAGCTGAACCTCGTTTGTAAGGAGGTACTGCACGAAGAGCCAGGAGGCTACGACCTCACCGGGATCTTCCTTATTGAAAATACAGATAGAGGGCCCCTGGGAGATCATTTTCGGGCTCTCGGTATCGTACTGCGGAACTATCCTTACCGCAGTTTCAAACTCGGCAAACTGTTCCTTGTGTATATCTGCATTAGGAGCGTCCGCACCCATCCAGGTAGCACCCGCGGTGGAGTCTATCGCAAAAATGCACTCACCCGCGTTGAGATAGTTTGCAGGGTAGCTTGAGATCTTAAAGGTGGAGAACGAGCCGCAGGCGGTCGCATCTCTTATCGTATAAAGGATATCCTCGGTATCCTCGTTAAAGATAAGGATTTCGCCGTTTTCTGTCGAATAATCCGCCGCCCTTTGCGCAAGCATCTGTATCATCATATTGTCGGTTGACTTATAGATAAACGGAATAAGCACGTTCTTGCCGTTTGCTATATAGTTGCCGTCCGCGTCCTTTTCGGTTGCGGCGGCGCTCACCTCAAAGATGAAGTCCCAGGTCAATACGTCGGGCACCTCGAAACCGAGCTTCTCAACATAGGTCTTATTGATATAGCAAGCCTCGGTGGAGCGCATAAACGGCAGGGCAAACTGCTCGCCGCCTATCTGCCCCTCGAGAAGGAACTTCTCTACCATCTCGTCCGCATCCGGTCCGTCAAACCTGAGCTCCGACCCGCCAAGACCGTATTTATCGTCCGCCATAAGAGCCCCCAAGGGAACGACGGTATTCTTGCCCGTCATATAGGTCGCTATATGGTCTGGATAGGTGATGCAGACGTTTGGCGTTGTTTTGGTCGCCATATTGGTGATAACGTCGGTATATATTCTTCCGTAGTCGGTGTAGAACTTTATCGTGACGTCAATATTCGGGTAAAGAGCCTCAAACGCAGCCACAGCCGCGTTATATACCGCAACCTGCTTATTGTTCGTATCGTTCTTTGCCCAAAAGGTGATATTATACTCTTGAGAGTCGTCAAAGCTCTCGGGCATCTCAAAAGGATCGTATGCCTTATTACCGTGGCATGAGGAGAGGGAGGCTACCAAAATAGCGGCAAGCGTTATAATAATGACAACTTTTCTTAACATTTAACCCTTTGTACCTCCTCTCGCTACTCCCTGCATGATCTTATTGCGGAACACAAGGAAGAGGATTATAAGCGGTAGTGAAATGACCGTAACAGCCGCCATCATAGCAGGGATATTCTCCCTACCGAAGCCGCTCTCACGAATCGCCTGTATACCGTTGGAAACGAGGTAGTACGCCTCGTCGTCGGTAATAAGCCTCGGCCATACGTAGGAGTTCCAGCACTCGATTATCTTAAGGATAGTGATGGTTACGATCGTGGGCTTACATACCGGGATCATTACCTTCCACATATACTTAAAGTCGGACGTGCCGTCTACCTTTGCGGCAAGATATAATTCGTTCGGCACCTGGGAGAAGTTTTCCTTCAAGAGGTAGATATAGAATACCGACATTACCGACGGGAGGATAAGTCCCATAAAGGTGTTTCGCATATCAAGGTTGGTAATAGTAACGTAGTTGGTGATAATAACGAGCTCGTTAGGTATCATCATAAGCGAGAGGAAGAGGGTGAAAACGATATTTTTACCCTTGAACTCAAGCCTCGCAAACGCGAATGCCGCAGGGATGATCACCGCAAGCATAAGCGCCGTGGTAAGTAAAGTAAATATAAGGGTATTAAGGAAATAATCGGCAAGGGGAACAGCCGAAAACGCCTCCTTAAAATTATTGAAGGTGGGATTTGTCGTTATAAGCTGGGGTATCTTTTCCGCATTATAGTCACCGTAGTCCTTAAAGGCGGTGAGTATCATATAGTAAAACGGAAATAGGACGATAAGACCCCAAAAGGTAAGCACCGAGTAAACGACGGAACGCTTGACTATTTTCTTGCGCCTTGCCGTCTTGAGCTCCCTTTCAAAATTCATTCTTGTGTCCATTTTTTACCTCTTAATAGTGAACCTTTTTCTTGCTTACGAGAAGATTTATGCAGGTTATCGTAAGAACTATCACGAAGAGTATTATTGCCGCACTCGACGCATAGGAGGGGTATCCGCCGCCCTCACCGTAAAGCATATCGTAAATGTATCCGACGATGGTATTCATCTCCGCAACGTTAAGCTGTGTGCCGAAGAGGGCGACCGCATCGCTATACGCCTTAAACGCACCGATAAAGCCGGTTATGATAAGGTAGAAAACGGTCGGAGATATCATAGGCAGGGTTATTTTTCTGAATATGCGAAGCGTAGACGTGCCGTCAAGACGGGCAGCGTTATAATAGTCCTCCTTTACCGATGCGAGCGCGCTCGTAAGCACGAGCACCTTAAATGGCAAAACGACCCACACGGTATAAAGGCAAAGGACGAGCATCTTAGCCGAGTACGGTCCCGCGATAAAGTCTATCGGTGACATACCGAAGATGGAGAGGAATACGTTAACGAGGCCGTCGGTATAAACGGTGGGCTTAAAGAGTATCATAAAAACGATACCGACCGCAAGCGTATTTGTTACGTAGGGGAGAAAATAGACCGTCTGAAAAAGGTTGCGAAGCTTCTTAATTGAAGCGAGGCAGACCGAGATCAGAATAGCGATGATCGTGGAGAGAGGAACGGTAATTCCAACCAAAAGTAAAGTATTCTTTACAGCCTGCAGAAAATACGGATCCTTTAAGATGTATTCGTAGTTATAAAGACCTATACCAAAATGCGTGCCGGAGGCAGAGTTAAAGCCCTCCTCAAGCGAGTATATAAAAACGTCTATAAGCGGATATACCATAAACACACCTATGAATATCATAGCGGGGATAAGGTATAGCCACGCCTTTTTATTATTATCCCTCATTGGCGCCTCCGATATAAATGCGCTCCTCGGTCTCCTTGTCGAAAAGGTATACCTTAGAGGGCTTAAGATCAAAGCGGACGGTGCTTGAGATCTCACCGATAAGCTCAGCGGAGATTATCGCGCGAACGCTTCCGCCAAGCGAATGCTCCGAGGTCGAAACCACGCTTACGTCGCGTCCCATTACCTCAACCGTGGAAAGTGCTGTGGTGAAGGCTCCTTGCGTAGCGGGAACAAATCCCTCGGGACGAATGCCAACGGTGACCTCGCCCGAGATATCCGCAGCAATATCCATGACCGCCTCGTCACCGATATATAGCCTGCCGTCCTTTACCGTACCCGAGAAGGTGTTGATGGGGGGCGTGCCGAGGAATTTTGCAACGAAGAGGTTCTTCGGGTCATCGTAGACCTCTTGCGGCGCGCCTATCTGCTGAACGACACCGTCCTTCATAACGACGATCATATCAGATATGCTCATAGCCTCGTCCTGATCGTGCGTTACAAATATAGTGGTGATTCCCGTTTCCTTTTGTATCCTCTTTATCTCCTCGCGCGTTTTAAGTCTAAGACGCGCGTCGAGGTTCGAGAGTGGCTCGTCAAGAAGAAGCACGTCGGGCATCTTAACGAGCGCGCGCGCGATAGCAACTCTCTGCTGCTGTCCTCCCGAAAGCTCGGAGGGGCGTCTGTCCATAAGCTCGTCTATCTGCACGAGGGCAGCTATATTGTCCGCCTTTTCGTTTCTTTCTATCTTGGTAAGCTTCTTATCTCCCTTGAGGTTTTCGAGGGGAAAGGTTATGTTCTCTCTTACGGTGAGGTGGGGGTAAAGCGCGTAATTCTGGAAAACGAGACCAACGCCGCGCATCTCGGGCTCAAGCTCCGTTACCTCGTTCTCTCCGAAGAAAATTTTACCGGAGGTAGGCTTTGCAAGACCGGAGATAAGGTTAAGCGTCGTGCTTTTACCGCAGCCGGACGGGCCGAGAAGTCCGATAAGCTTACCGTCGGGTATCTCAAAGGTGAAATCGTTAACGGCTATAACCTCGTCCCTTGACTTCTTGTTATGGCTCGGGTATTTTTTTGTAAGATTTTCGAGTATGATCTTCATTTTCTTTCCTCGCAAGTATTTTTCCTGCCCACTTTTTGTTTTTCGCGCGGGCGCAAAATATTATCGTTATTATTTTAACACATTTTTCCGAAATTATCAAGTACAAAAAACAAATTCGATAGAAAAGGAATAAAATCCAAAATTCTGCCGATAATAGAAGAAAAAGGATAGGCGGAAAAATGAATGGCAAACGATACCGTAAAGCTTCTTAAGGAATGTAATACCGGAATTAAAATGGGAACGAGCGCGATGAACCAAATCCTGCCCTACGCGAGAAGCTACGGGCTTAAATGCGCCCTCTCGGCGTGTCTTGACGAGCATACGGCGCTCGGTGAAAAGACGGCAAGGCTGTTAAGCAAGGAGGGCATCGAGGCAAAGGACACCCGTCCTATCGTCAAGGCGATGAGCACGGTCAAGATCAAGACCAAGCTTATGATGTCGGGCTCGGAGAGCACGGTTGCCGATCTTATGACAGACGGGTGCGATATGGGGATAAAGTCGCTAACGAAGAACCTCAACGCTTATAAGAGGGCGAGCGACGAGGCAAGAGGTATTGCCGAGGACCTTATCGCGGCAGAGGAAAGGCTCGAATGTAAGCTTCGCGACTATCTTTGACACTCAAGCGAATGTGGCGGAGAATATATCCGTGCCTTGCCGACACGCCTCCCAAGAAGGTGAGATTCAGCGCGTTTTGCGTTACCAAGAAAAAGGGCATATCCTTTGGCGGAGCAAGGAATTTCCAAAAATCACTTGCAAAAGGCGAAAGGATATGCTATACTATTAAAAATGATATTTAACAGAGTAGGACGGTATGCGTCAGAGTGCTGTGTGAACGGGGAGTTGTCGCACGGACGAAAGGGCTTTTGCCTGCGATATACCATCCGCATCCCACTGTTACTAAGGTCGCTTTTTCGCATAAGCCTCCCGTGGCAGAAGATGTAAAATCTGTAAGGGGAGGTGTTTTTTTATGAAAAAAAGGAATATAAGTCTTGACCTTAAGATCCTTTGCCAGCTTGCTATGCTGGTCGCGATTAGCATAGTTATGGGAAAATATCTCGCGATAGGCATCGGAACGGTCCTAAGGTTCAGCCTTGAAAATCTTCCCGTAATCTTCGCGGGAATTGCCTTTGGACCTATCGCGGGCATTTTCGTCGGAGTTGCGGCGGACCTTATCGGCTGTCTTCTCGTCGGCTACACGATAAACCCGATACTTACGATCGGCGCGGCGGTCATCGGTGCTACCTCCGGTCTTTGCACACTTCTCTTCTCGGAAAATAAAAAGCCGCCCTCAAAGGGGGTTACCATCCTCTCGACGGTAATCGCGCACATGACCGGCTCGGTGGTTATAAAAACCATCGGACTCGCGGTCTTTTACGATATGCCGATCATAATTCTTATGCTCTGGCGACTTTTAAATTACGCGATAGTCGGTGCCGTCGAGGCGGTGCTTCTCGTTATCATCTTCAGAAATAAGCAGCT
>JAFYRZ010000100.1 GCA_017546745.1 Clostridia bacterium | reverse complement strand
TTTAAATGCAGAAATGTACTCTCCGTCAATGTAGAGATACACCGAAAGGGTATATTTAACGTTGCCGCTATTATCCTTCGTAGCTTCCTGGTGATAACGCAAGCCTATTCTATGCCAACCATATTCGTCAGCGATGCTAGGAAATTTCGTAGCATAATCAGGGCCGTAAATATAAACACTCGTACTGTTGTTATCAGACTCGAATCCGCCAAAGAACTTACAAACAAAATCGCTTCTTTCTTTAAGTGTAAGGAAATAAGGAGTTTTCTTGCTGCTTCCATCACTATTACCAATCATAGCCAAATAAATAGCACCATTACCGTTATACTTCTTAAACGAGTCGTTAAAGAGCATCGAGAACTCTACGAAAAGATCCTGACCGCCCACTACAACGTCGCTAAGTTTTTCTTTATAGTCGTACGAACCGCTGGTTTTGTTCGTAAAGGTCTTCAAAGTAGCGGGAAGCTTTTCGGTAGGCGCGTAGTCAAACTCTCCGCAATCACGGCAAGTACCCTTCTGAACGCCCTTAGAGAAGAACGTTGCAACGGTTATGTCGGTTGTTTCGGTATCGTTTCCTTCGTTCCAAACGTGCTGCTCAGAAGGAATGACCTCGGTCTTAACCTCGCCGCAAACCTCACACTTGTAGGACTTTTGACCGTCCACTCCGCAAGCAGGTGCTACGGCGATCGTATACTTACCGGTGTAGGTGTGATTTTCTGCGTCGCAGTCCTTCTGATAACGATGCTCGAAGTGAACGGTCGCATCCATAGGAGCTGCGCCAAGCGCAGGAATGAAGGTTGCGCTCTTGGGATTCTCAACGGGTGCTACCGGCATAGCGAAGCTATCGCCAACAGTAAGGGAGAAATCACCGAAGGGGAAGTATGCAGTCTCACCTTCATTCTTAACATATCCGCTCGCGATGTTGTAGAATACAACGTAGTAATCTGCGATATCATTGTTCGGAGCATAAACGATCTTACCGGTGCCATCGCGCTCTGCAGAGTAGAACAAGGAGCTCCAGTTCATAATAGTCTCGCTTACCATTACACCGTCAAGGTATACGGTAACGGTAACGTCGTAGGTGAACTCGCCGTTCGCATCCTCGTAAACGTTCTGGGTATACTGAAGACCCATTCTGTGCCAGCCCTCATAGGTTTCAAGGGCTACGATATCATCTGCAACACCGGACTCCCTATATACAGGGCCGTAGGTGAACTTATCAACCTCAGAGAAGTCAAATCCACCCTTGAAGTTACACCATCTCAACTGGGCTTTGTAATGGAACCAGGAGAAGTTATCCCAAATAAGACTCTTGTCATTGCTATCCTTAGCATTAGGATCCGCAACCTTTGAAATATGACCAAATCCAAACGCTTCTCCGTTAAGGATATCAGTAGTATTGTTAAGAAGAACCGAGAACTCAAGGAAGAGGCTATTTCCATCGGGATTATCCTCGGTGGGATAGAACTGCTTATCGCCAAGAGCCTCGCCGATATTGCCGGTCTTGTAATGAGGCTCTGCCTTGCCGGTGCCGGTGTATGTGTAGGTGTGAAGAGTCATCTCGGTCTTAGGAAGAGGAGACTTAACGTTCTCACCGTGACATACGGTACAAGTACCAATTCCCTCGCCTTCTGCGAAGACGGTAGGAAGGGTAGTTACAGTAAAGCCTTCTGCCAAAACGTGATCAAGACCTGCAGCCTCGATAATCACCTTGTTGCCGTCAGAAACGTTGCAAACGGTACAGTGCTTTGTCTTCCATCCGCTGTCGGTGCAGGTTGCCGGCTGATCAATTACATACTCGTCAGACCAGGTGTGAGGCAACTTCTCGATAACCTCAATCGAATCCTTAGTCTCACAAGCGCTACAGTGCTTAGACTTCTGTCCTTCTTCAGTACAGGTTGCCTTTTTATCAATAGTATAATCTTTTGCAAAATCGTGACCGATTGCATCGATAGCCTCGGTCTTAACGTTGCCGCAAACCTCACACTTATAGGACTTCTGTCCTGCAGTGGTGCATGTTGCATCATAGTCGATCGTGTACTTACCAGTGTAGGTGTGATTTTCTGCATCGCAGTCGCTCTGATCGCGATACTCGAAGTGAACGTCTCCGACAAGATCGACGCCATCAGCAGGAGAGTAGGTGCCCTCAATGGGATCAATAGGTGCAACAGGTTTAGCAAAGCTGTTACCGCAGGTTGCAGAAACGTCACCAACAACAAAGTACGCGTTTTCGTTATCACTCTTCTTATTGTTTGCGAATCTGTAAATGTACAGGTATCTGTCATTGGTGTTATTATTGTACTTTACTACACCGTTGTTAACGGTTGCGGTGTAAAGGAGGTTTTTGTCTTTTTCAGTAGTTGTCTGAACAGCCTCGTACTCCAAAACCTTTACGCCATCAACATAAAGAGCTGTGTAAAGAGTATAATAAACGGTATTGCCATCAATCTTGGTAACCTGAGTGTACTCAATACCGATTCTATGCCAACCGTAATCACCGATGTAGGTGTAATATTCAGGAGACTGTCCGGAGACTACGGGGTTACCAAATGTATTGGTAGTATTATTGTCGGTCTCAAAGCCACCGGCAAACTGACACCACATATTAGGTTCACCGTTAGCCTTATAAGTTTCATTAAAGATAAGGAAGAAGGGAGTAACTCTTTCACCACCGCCACTATTAGCAAGCGCGCCAAGCTGAACGTACTTATCTCCACCGTTATTAACGTTCTCAAGTGTATCGTTCCAAAGAATAGAGAACTCAAGGTAAAGTGACTTTCCGTCAGGATTCTCATCAGTAGGATAGAATTCGTCACCTTTAAGAATGTTCTCATTGATATTGATCTTATCCGCAGTAGTACCGGTTGCTCCGTTAGGAGTAAATACGGCAACGTCCGCAGGATTCATCTCAATAGTTTCGGAAAGAGCCGCATCACACTTTGTACACTTAGCAGTCTTAGTACCATTGGAGAATACGGTAGGAGCAACAACTACCGTATAATCATTCGGCCAAACGTGCGCTTCCTCTATCGCAGGGATATCCTGAGTAGAGCCGGGCTGAATTGTGCCACAACGGGTACACTTAATAGACTCCTTACCGGGTTTGCAGGTAGCTTCTTCATCAACGGTATACTCGGTATCCCAGGTATGTTCGCCGGTTGTAGGAATAGACACGGACGAGCCGGGCTTAATCTCGCCACAAACAAGACACTTGATAGACTCAGAGCCTGTCTCGGTACAGGTAGGATCCTTATCAACGGTGTGCTTGGAAGCCCAAGCGTGGATCTCGCTATCGCAATCGAAAGCGCCGTCCTTAAAGTGCTGCTCACCGGGAAGCTGAACGTTATCCTGAGTGAAGGTTTCATTTGCGGGATTGTCGATAGGAGTTACGGGCATAACGAAATCAGTACCGCAGGTGATATATGCATCCTTAATTACAAAGTAAGCGCTCTCGTCGTTAGACTCGTGGCTCTCACCGAATCTGTATGCGAATACGTATCTGTCGGATGCGATGTCCTTGTAGTTTCCAACGCCGTCGCCTACGGGTTCAGCGGTATAAAGAAGGTTCTCAGTGCCCTTCTTGCCAATGTTTCCATTAGCACCATTATGCTTGGAGTAGATTGCCTTATAAGCAAGCTTCTCAACACCGTCTATGTAAAGAGAGGTGTAAAGAGTGTACTCAATAGTACCGTTTACATTCTCTGCGGTCTGAGTGTACTTAATACCGATTCTGTGCCAGCCGTAGTCACCAATGAAGATACAATCGGACTCGGGAACGTCATCATAGAGCGTAGGGCCAACAATGTTAGTCTTGTTGTTATCGGTCTCAAATCCGCCGTTATACTGACACCAGAACTTTTCCTGATCTTTGGTCTGGTTGAACACGATGAAGAAAGGAGTGAGCCTCTTTCCATCATCGCTTCCGGTTTCGTCACCCAAAGAGCCAAGCTGAACGTAACGAGCCTTACCGTTCTCAACGTTCTCAAGCGTCTCGTTCCAAAGGATAGAGAACTCTACATAAAGGGACTTGCCTTCGGGGTTATCATCGGTGGGATAGAAGTTGTCACCCTTAAGAACGTCGTTTACGATATTAACGTTAGTGCCGAAAACGTCCTTAGATGCGCTGGGGGTAAAGATCTCTACTGCCTCGCCCTCAAGCTTTTCAAGGGTAACGGTGCCATCGGTAGTCTTACCGCAGTCGGTACAGATAGCGGTTGCTTCACCGGTAGCGAAGAGAGTAGGAGCTTTAGTAGTAACGCCTGCCGCAGTATTCTCGTGCGCACAGGTATCGAGACCTACGGGCTTAAAGTAGGTAGAAGCGTTGAAGCTAACGTTAGTATCAACGGTGTAGGTCGCATACTTGGGGTTAGATACCTTCTCAACGGGCATAACGAAGCCGTCGCCTGCGGTTACGAATACGTCCGCATAGGTGAAGTACATATCGCCGTCTGCCTTACCGCCGTTAGCGAGCTCAAACGCCCACATATAAACGCCGCTCTTAACGTCGCCGGTGTAAACGATCTCACCGTCTACAACGTCAGCGGTGTAAAGAAGGTTCTGATAGGAGTTGTCCTTATCTCTTATAACCTTATATCCGGAAACCCGAGTGCCATCAACGTAGAGGTGAACGGTAATGGTGTGAAGTCCGGTTTCGGGATCGGTCGTCTGCTCAAACTCGTAACCGATTCTGTGCCAACCGTAATTACCGATATAAACAAAGTTATCCTTATTGCCGGGCTGCATAGAGGGACCGTCGCCAACGTTGTATTTATACGAGGTCGGCTCAAAGCCGCCGATCCAGGTACAATCAAAGCCCTTGCAGTTTTCACCAAAGGTAAGGTGGTATGCGGTCTGGTAGCCGGATACACTGTTACCGTTAGCCGTACCAAACATACCCATATACATATAATTCTCATTATTCTCGCGGGCATAATTCTCAAGCGAGGGGTTCCAAAGAAGAGAGAACTCTACGTAAAGCTTCTTGGCATCCTCACCGTAGAAATGCTCGCCTGCACCGAGAAGAGTAGAAATCTCAACCTTCTCACCGAAAAGGCCGTGCTCCTCGCTCGTATAATGCTTGGTCGTGGGAGTGCCGATGCTTTCCTCGGTACCGATAGTCTGACCGCAGCGTTCGCAAACGGTGTTCGCGATACCGGTGGTGAAGAGGGTTGCGGGCTTAACGATGTCAAGCTTGATGTAATCTTTGCCGTGCTGACAAACCTCACGAATGTATTTCTCAGCAGCATCGCCGTAAGCATAAATGCTTGCAACGATCTCTTTGAGATCATCATCATTTACCTTTGCCTTGAGGTAGTTGATGGGAGCGTACTTGATCTTGGTGTTGCCAACCGTAAGCTCAACGGACTTATCCATATCGAAGGGCATAACCGCAACGTCATAGTAGCAATATCCGTCTGCGTTTGTAACGCCGGAATTTCCGTCGTGCTCTACGTTAACGTTATTGCCATTGAAATAGAAGCGGAGCTTCATATTTCCGTCAAGAACGAGCGCCGCACCGAGATAAACGTCGTCCTTGTCGTCGATTATCACTTCGGGAGCGGGAGCATTTATAAGGTCAGAGGTATCCGTTACGGGTTCACCGTTAGGGCGCGTGCCCACGTAGGGATTCTCAGACTTAGTGCTGAAGTAATCGTATGCAGCAGTACAATAGTCAAGAAGCGCCTGTGCGATATCCTTAGTAACCTGAGGATAGTCGCCGTTAATATAATCATTCAGGCAATCCTGAACGGTTTTATTAGCGTCGGGCTTCGTTGCAATTTCCTTTGCCGCAACGGGGATCCTTGTCTCGGTGTTTCCGGAAACGTTTACAAACGTAATTCCGTCGTCGAGATAAAGATAAGAGCCGTCGCCCTCTGCTGCGACAGGCAGGATCGCAAGAACAGAGACAAGCAAAACGAGTGCAAGAACAAGACCTAAGATCTTTTTCATGTCTTTTTCTCCTTAAATAAAAAATTTTGAGATAATATATTGTAACATTTATATCAAAATAAGTCAATGAAAAAACGCAAATTTTTAGTAAATCAGCACAATGCACAGACCCCCCCCCGAAAATTTGTGCAAGTTGCACAAAAATACAAGCTTCGCGTAGCGGGAGGATACTATCCTCCCCTACAGTGATATCGTCAAAGCGGTAGGAGGGAGATAGCAAAGCGAAAAAACAGGTCTTCCGTTACAAAAAAACGGGTCGTGACAATCGGTCACAACCCGTTTAATCTCTTTATTTATTTTTTCCTCTTAAATTTAGCAAAGAATGCGGCAAGCTTTTTCCTCTGCTGCGCCCTCTTTATCCTCTTTTGAAGCCTGCTTGCGCTAAGGTGATCCGCACCATCGCTCGCCTTACCCTCTATCTTAGCGTACTGCGCGTGGGTGTACAGTCCAACGTTTGCAACGAACTCGCAAACAGCAGGATCGTCAAACTCGCTCTGATCGTACGCAAGCCAGCCAAGGCTGTCCGCCGCACCCGAGTGCAAAAGATCCCAAAAGCGTCCCTTAGCGTCGTGCCAAAGCAGGTTATAAACCTTATAGCAGCGGCTTGCCGAAACGTTAAGGAAGGAACGCGAAAACGGAATATAAACGCCCTTCGCAGTCAGAAAATCCTTGATTTTAAGGTAGACCAAGGGAATTCTGTCGAAGTATTTTTTAAACAGCTTAGGGCGCGACTGGTTAGAGTAGATCCTGTGGTGTAAAAGAACTCTTTTGATCTTTCCCACCCTGCTCGCCATAGCCATAGAGGTGATAACGAAGTAAACGTCCTCGAAAACGTAAAGCTCGGGCGAGAAGATAAGCTGCTTATCCCTGATAAACGAGGTTCTGAAAAGCTTATTCCAAACGTAGCCCGTCGTGGACTGGAAGATGCTGTCGGGATAAACGCTTCCGGAGATTATATCTCCCTCATCCGTGCCAACGCTGCTCTCTCCGTCGATGGATTTCTCAAACCTCGCCTGCTTATCGTTATACATATCGTAGTCCGCGATAGCGATATCGAGGCTGCGCTCGTCTGCAAGCGCAACGAGCGACTCAAGCAGGTCGAGCTCGTAAAAATCGTCCGCATCAAGAAAGATCGTGTACTCGCCTCGCGCACGAACGATGCCCTTGTTTCTTGCGATAGACGGACCCGCGTTGTTCTCGGTCACGATGCGCACGCGCTCGTCGCGCTTCTGATACTCTTTAAGAAGCTCAAGCGTGTGGTCGGTAGAGCCGTCGTCAATACAGATTACCTCTATCTCGCGAAGCGTCTGGTCGAGAATACTGTCGAGCGCAGGGCGCAAATATTCGTATGCGTTATAGATCGGCATAATGACCGTAACCTTGATTTCTGCGTTCAATATTCTCACCTCACTTCCTAAAAAGTCTGACCGACAAACCCCGGGACGGCAAATTTTCGCCTTTTCCGTCGCGCAGATGCCTCTGCGGTCATACCTATTCAATCTATTTTAACACCAATGAAATAAAAAGTCAATAGATAAATACGGAATTAAAGCTTTATATATCAAAAACGGTAAAAATCGGGCAATGGTCGGAAACGTAAACACCGTCAACCGCGTCAGCATGCGTGCGACAGGACTCGACCACAGTCATTTTTGCGTCGGCAAAAATGTAGTCGATCTTAACTCCCTCGTACTTGCCAAAGCCGTGGAAGGTATAGCCGAGGTCGGCGGTGGTGTCAACGAATCTCGGGTTCTTTGTAATGAGATTCAACTCGCTCGCATCGGGCTGCGCATTAAAGTCACCGGTCATAACGAACGGCAGGTCGTGGCCGGATACGTCCTGTACAAGCTGCATAATAGCAAGCGTGCGCGACATTTTTCCTATGTGGTCGGTATGAACGTTATATGCGTAAAAGGGCTCTGCCATATCCTTGTGCGCAAGCTTTACTCTCGTGTAGATTCTCGGGCACCTTGACTGGTCACTGCCCTCGTAGCGAGAGCCGGGTACAGAGGGCGAGGAGGAGAGCGCAACCGTGTCGCAGGAAATAAGCATCATATCGCGCTTCTTAAATCCGATCATCGACGACTCGCCCGAATAGTCGGGATTTCTGCCGCCGCCAACGATATAATAGTCGGGCATATTATCAACGAACCACTCGCGCATCTCGGGGGTTATCTCCTGAAAGCCGATAACGTCGGGATCAGTCTCATTAAGAAACTCCTTGATCCTTTCCGTACGGTTAAAGAAGTTGTTAATCCCATCGCTTTCGTGATCAGAAGCGAATCTCGCGTTAAAGCTACAAACCTTAAGCTTCATAGTAAAATCTCCTTAATATGTAAATATTGCGTTACATTTTTATTTGTTTTTTAAAAACCGACGTGTCCGACCGGTGCTATGTCAAAAATATTCATTATCCAAAAAATCGCACCGTATCACCCACCAAAGCGGGCTGACCGAGTGCCGATACGAGCCGAAAATTTATCTCGAATGGCGAAGCATTTTTCCCGGATATCTGCCCGTAAGCTCCTTGTTATGATAAACGATCTCGCCGCCAACTATAACGTAATCGATACCCTCGGTAAGGCTGTTAGAGTTGTCGTACGTTGCGGTGTCTTGTAAACTATTGTAGTCAAAAAGAACCAAGTCTGCGTCATATCCGTCCTTGATAACACCCTTGTTAGGGATACGCAAATAATCTGCGGAAAGCCCCGTCATCTTACGTATCATCTCCTCAAGCGTGAGTATTTTCTTTTCTTTCACAAAATAGTTTATCGCGTGGGGGAAGGTTGCGGTCGTTCTGGGGTGGCCCTTTTCTGTAAGCGTTCTCGTAAATCCGTCCGTTCCGACAATAGCGTACGGGCTTTTGATTATCTCGCAAACGTCCTCGTCGCACATGCTCGAGTATACCGCGCCGGCGGAATAATTGCTGTCGGCACAGATATCAAAGAGCGCATCCCAGGGGTCAATTCCGTATTTCTCTGCATATTCGCTGATAAACATTCCCTCCGCATTCGGGGTGTTCTCTGCCGTATAAACGTAGATACCGCCAAAGCCGCCCGCGTTAAGAAAATAGTTATCGTACGGGGTATTGGGGTCCTCGATCTCAGCCCTCATCTTAGCGCGAAAGCTCTTGTCCTTAAGCCTTTCGGTAACCGTAGCGTGTCCCTCCGAGAAGTGCCAGGGCGGCATACACGCATTAAGCGAGGTCATATTTCTCGTGTACGGATACTGGTCGCAAATGACGGATACGCCCTCGGCGTTCGCCTCATTTATTAAACTCAGAGTTTCCTTTTGGCGACCCCAGTTCTGCTTGCCAAGCATCTTATGGTGGGAAATGCATACTCTTGCACCCGAAAGCCTACCGACGTTTATGGTTTCCTTTACCGACTCGACGACGAGGTTAGACTCGTCGCGCATATGGCTCGCGTAAATGCCGTCGTACTCTGCCGCGACCTTAGCGAGCTCAACTATCTCCTCGTCGGTCGCATAACAGCTCGGCGTGTAAATAAGACCTGTGGAAAATCCAGCCGCACCTGCCTGCATCGCCTCGCGCAGCATTCCCTTCATCCTGTCAAGCTCAAGCGCTGTCGCCGGGCGATTTTCAAGCCCCATAGCAGCGATCCTCAAGGAGCTGTGACCTACGTAGCTCTTTATATTTGTGGTCTTGGGCAGGGTGTCTGCGTACTCAAGATAATGCGCAAAAGTCGTCCAATTTACCATATCGTCATGGAAAAAGGTCGTTCCCGAGGTAAGCCTTTCCTGTACGTCCTTAAGGCTTTTCGGGTCAATCGGCGCTACCGAAAGTCCGCACTGACCAACGACCTCGGTCGTAATACCCTGGTTCGTTTTAAATATATGCGAGTCGTATGAACCGATCATAAGATCGCTATGCGAGTGCGAGTCGATAAAGCCGGGGACAAGACAACGGCCCGCAGCGTCAATAACCTCCGCCGCGTCCTCGGTTCCGTGTGCCATTACAATCCTGCCGTCCTTAACGCCAACCGCGCCAAGGTATGCGGGCGCACCTGTACCGTCTATGATTCTCGCGTTTTTTATAAGTAGATCTAACATCAAAAGAGTCCCTTTCAAGCGCTCAACAGAGCGTAACTTTACGGATACATTATAGCACAATCCGAACGCAAAGTCAATGAAAGCAAAACAGAAATTGTCATTAAATTTAAAGTAAAAAAAGCCCCGATAAGCCATATCTCAGACTATCAGGGAAGTATTTAACAATAAAATCTAAAAGCCTATAAAACAAAAAAGCTCGGCTTTTGCCGAACTTCGTATATACAAAAGCGCTTGTACTTCACGCTTTGGTTGCACTAAACTGTGCATAGAAAACCGAACAAGGAAAGAAACGAACGAAGTCAAGTTTTTGGAAGCTTGAACTTG
>JAFYRZ010000099.1 GCA_017546745.1 Clostridia bacterium | reverse complement strand
TGCAGATCCCCTGTATCGAGAGAAACGCGGTTGCCGCAATGCGCGCGATAAACGCCGTTAACCTTGCGAATTTCCTCTCGGGCTCGCGTAAGATATCTCTTGACCTCGTAATTCAGACGATGTACGAAACGGGTAAGGATCTTCTTTCCCACTACCGCGAGACCTCTCGCGGCGGACTCGCAAAGCTTTATAAAAAGGAGTAAAAAATGGATAAGAAAAAGATAGATAGGATAAATGAGCTTGGCAGGCTCTCAAAGGAAAGAGAGCTTACCGAGGAGGAGAGAGCGGAGCAAAAGGCGCTAAGAGAGGAATACCTCGCCTACGTTCGCTCCCAGCTGCGCGCGAGTAAGGAGACGGGAAAATGAAAAAATGCTCCCTTTGCACAAAAAGGCTCGAGAAGGAAGAGCCCGAAATACTCACCGTAGGCTCGTACGGTGTCGCGCGTTATCTTTGCGACGACTGTGCCGCGCTTCTTGATAAAATGATGCTTTCTACCGACGTATCGGAAATCAAAGAGGGATACGATGCGGTCGTAGAAAAGATGCTTGACGGTCCTCTTATCGATGAATCTGCTAACGAAACTTTACAAAATATGCTCGTTTCCGCCAAGGAAAGAGCAGAAGCGATAAAAAACGGCACTTACGATTTTTCGCTTGATACCCCTGCGGACGAGATGGACGAGATCCCCGAGGAGCTTCTTGAGAGCGAGGAGGACCGCGAGCTTGACCGTAAAAGAGACGAGAGGGCAGAGAAACTTGATAAGGTCCTTAACGTCTTTATTATCGCCGCTATCGTTGCTACTGCGATCTTCGTGATTACGAGGTTTATATAATGGCTGGCGGCAAGATATCTTTTGGTATAATCGGCACGAATTTTATCAGCGATTGGTTCGTTTCGGCAACAAAAAGGACCGAGTGCGCGACCGTTTCTGCTGTCTATTCAAGAACGAAGGAACGCGGTGAGGCGTTCGCAAAAAGCAACTCGATAGAAAAGGTCTACACCTCGCTTTCCGAGATGCTTTCTGACGATGAGATAGACGCGGTCTACGTCGCCTCGCCTACATTTCTTCATAAGGAGCATACTATAAGCGCACTGCGCGCAGGTAAGCACGTCCTTTGCGAGAAGATGATAGCGATCGACTGCGGTGAGCTTTCCGAGATGACAAGGGCAGCAAAAAAAGCAGGCAAGGTGCTCCTTGAAGCTATGCGCCCGGATTTTGACGGTGCGGTAGAGCTTATACGCGCCGAGCTTGATAAGATCGGCCCCGTCCGTCGCGTCTCGCTTGATTACTGTCAGTATTCCTCACGCTACGATAAATTTAAAAGCGGTGAGGTGCTTAACGCATTTAACCCGAAAATGAAGAATTCCGCTCTCGCGGATATCGGTATCTACCCTTTACATACCTGTATCAACCTTTTCGGTGAGCCAAGCTCGGTAGCCGCGCGTTCTATCTTTCTTGAAAACGGCTTTGAGGCGGCGGGAAGCGTCGTTATGAGCTACCCCGGTATGCTTGCTACGGTGAACTATTCAAAAATAACCGATAACGCTTCGCCCTCGGTCATTGAGGGGGAGCGCGGCACGATCCTTATAGACAGGATAAACGGCACGGATAATATTACCGTTAAGCTCCGCACGGGAGAGAGCTTCAGGCTCGACTATCGTGCTTGCCCCAATAATATGCACCTCGAGGTCATCGCATTTTGCGATATGATACAGGGCAGGGCGAGCAACGAATATTATCTCTCTGTCAGCGAGAAAACGATGCGATGCGTTGAAAAAATTTACGCATCCTCGGGTATAAAATTTTAAGCTGCCCGCTTTTATAAAGAATTAGAGCTTTGGCTCTTCTTAAAATTCTATCCTCCGCATAAAATTGTGCGGAGGATATTTTTATGTCTGTTTTTCTATTGATACCCATACTCGTCGGAGGTGTCGGGCTTTTTCTTCTTATAAAGCTGCGCGCGTTCTTTTTACTTCACCCGATAAAATGCTTAAAGGATATGGCACGCGCAATAAGGCGCTCGTCAAACCTCTCGTCCTTTACCCTCGCCCTTTCCGGTACGCTCGGTGTCGGGAATATTATCGGCGTTGCCTCGGCTATAATTATCGGTGGCGCGGGTAGCCTTTTCTGGCTACTTGCGTCCGCGCTTTTCTCCTCTGTCATCAAATATTCCGAGGCTGCCCTCACCCACGGCGGGCGCGGAATGCAGGACGTTATAAAAACCTCGTTTGGTCGCGCGGGCGCTTTCTTTTCTCAGCTTTATATGCTCCTTTGTATCCCTCTTGCCTTTTCAATGGGTGCCTCGCTTCAGGCGAAAAGTATCTCGGGCGCACTTTGCGATTCCTTGGAAACATCCCCCATCGTGGTCCTGCTTCTCGTCTTAATATTCGCAATTCCTCTTATGTCGGGCAATAGCGAGAAATCAAGAAATGTCAGCGCAAAGCTTGTGCCTTTTGCAACAATTGTTTACATATCTCTATGCTTTGCGGTGATTTTCGTTAATTTTGAGCGCTTGCCCGAGACTTTTTTAAATATAATTTCCTCCGCGTTTTCCTTAAGAAGCGTAGGCGGCGGTGCTCTTGGCTTTGCGATGCTTGTAGCGCTGAAGGAGGGCTTTTCCTGCGGTATTCTTTCAAACGAGGCAGGGGCGGGTACGTCCTCCTTTGCCCATGCTCTCCTTACCGATACAACCCCTCGCGAGTCGGGGCTTTTCGGGGTAGCCGAGGTCTTTTTCGATACCGTTCTTATCTGCCCCTTGACCGGTCTTGCGATACTCTCGTCCCCAACCGACCCTACCGCCTACACCTCGGCTATGCGCCTCGTATCGGATGCCTTTGCATCCTCGCTCGGCGCTCCCGTAAGGGTTATCCTTGCCGTAGCCGTGTTCGTTTTTGCGATATCCACCGTGCTTTGCTGGTACTACTACGGTGCGTTGGCATTCGGCAGCCTCTCGCGTCATTCGCTCCCGTTTTCGATATGCTTTCTTCTCTCGCTAACCATTGGTATTTTTTCAAGCGACACCCTCGTTATAATTCTCTCCGACGTATGCCTTTTGCTTATGTCCTTGCCCACCCTTGCCGCCATAATAAAAAGCTCCGACAGGCTTATCGTCCTGTCGGAGCTTGATAGGTATAAAAGCACAAAACGCAAAAAACGTATTAAAGCAGTCTTATTCTCGATTTCGGTGCTGCCGAAAGCCTTGATATCAAGGCTTCGATCTCGCCCTCGGGCAAGCACTCGGTCACAAGCGCGATCTCATCGCCCTCACGAATAAGCTCGACCTCGCCAAAGATCTCCCTTGCCTCTGCCTCCTGGCTCTTATCAAGTGCGATATAGCTTGCGCTCTTGAAGGTCGCGAAGGAAATGATTGTGCTGTCCGAGCGCTCCATTATCGGATTCTTGCAATTTCTGCCGCTTCGCATGATCTGCATAAGATCGCCAACCACCGCGGACGCAGTAGTTCCCGAGCCCGCGCCCTGTCCGTAGAACATTACGTTCTCAAGCGGGTCTGCAATAACCTCGACCGCGTTGTAAACGCCGTCAACAAGACCGAGCGGAGCGTCCTTATCTATCATAAAGGGCGCGACCATAACGTAAGCGCCGTCATCCTCTACGATACATCTGCCGACGAGCTTTATCTTTCTTCCGAGATGTGCCGCGACGGCAACGTCAGCCCCGCGGATTCCCGTAATTCCCTCGGTGTGCACCCTGTTAACGTCAACGAGCTTGTCGGTCGCAAGCGCTGTAAGTATCGTTATCTTTCTTGCCGCGTCAATGCCAAGAACGTCAGCGTCGGGATTCCTCTCGGCATACCCCTTTGCCTGCGCATCGGCAAGTGCCGATTCAAAGCTTTCACCATAGGTGAACATCTGCGTTAAAATATAGTTCGTCGTGCCGTTAAGGATTCCGCGCACCTCGCGCATCTTGTTCTGCCTTATAAGGCTGATAATGGGCGAAAGAACCGGAATACCGCCTCCGACCGCTGCCTCAAAGCGGTAGCACGCGCCGCTTCCTTCGGCAAGCGCCATAAACTCGTCACCGTGAAGCGCAACGACCTCCTTGTTGGAGGTGATAACGCTTACTCCGCGCGAGAGTGCGTCGGTGGTATATTCGTAAGCCGGGTGCGCGCCTCCCATCACCTCGATGATGCAGTCTATCTCGGGGTCGGCTGCGATCACGTCGTAGCTATGCACGATCTTATCGGCAAACGGAGAGCCGGGAAAGTCGCGAAGATCAAGAATATACTTAATATTTACGCTGTCGCCGCCCTGCGCCAAGATCTCTTTTGAATTTGCTGAAATAAATGCGGCAACTCCGCTGCCAACAACGCCAAATCCAAGTATTGCTATATTCGTCATACTGTTTCCCTCCCGGTCATTTTTGTAATAAATGAGTAGATTATAGCACAAACCATTCAAAAAATCAATAGGAAAAACGCATAACCTCAACAAAATCGCTTGGTTATGCGCTTTTTGCTTTTATATTTCGTCAATTCCGAGAGACGCGCGCTTTGATTCCTCTGAAATATAGTCGAGCGGATTTACGGGTCTGCCGTTCACCTTGATCTCAAAGTGCAGATGCGCCTCGTCCGCAAGCTCGGAGAGCGAGCTGTCGCCAACTCTGCCTATTCTGTCGCCTGCCGCAAGAGTAGTGCCGACTGTGGGCATAGTGTCGCTCTTATCAAGGTTAGAGTAAGAGCTTACAATGCCGCCCTTGTGAGTTACCTCAACAGTTCTGCCAAGTCTCGGGTCGTCGTACACCGCGCTCACCGTGCCTGCCGTAGAGCAAAAGACCTCCGCCCCCTCGGGGGTGAGAATGTCGATACCGGCGTGAACTCGCCATTCGCCGAGCGTGTCGGAGAATACGGGTGTATCAAGGCTGTGCGCCTTTACAACCTCGCCAACGACGGGGGAGTACCAAACGGTACTGTCGGGCTTCTTTTCCTCCTCTGTGCCGCCCTCGGTGTTGCCCTCGTCGGATACGGGGGGCTCTGTGTCCTCGGGCATCTCGGTGCGCTTGTTTGCCGCTGCAACGATACCGATAACCACGGCGCTTACGCAAAGGATAGCCACGACCGCGGTGTATACTATTTTGCCTACGGTCGTCTTGTCGCTGAATTTGAATTTCTTTTCCATTTTCATCACCTTTCTTTTTTTGCTGACGTTGGTATTTTTACCATTAAGAGGGGATTTATTCGCCCGAAAACGAAAAAGAAAAAATTCTCCGCGCATCCCCCACCCCCCCTTCTAAATCGGCAAAACTTGAAAAAAACCTTGACAATTCGCTAAAAATATTATATAATGAGTAAGTTAATAATAAATAAAGGAATAACTCACCATGGATAAAATTTCTCTTGCGGGCGATCTCGGCAGCGGAAAAAGCACCGTTTCCGACATCCTTATCCGCGAGCTCGGCGCTGAATATTATTCTACCGGTGCTATCGTCCGCTCCGTAGCGGAAAAGCGCGGTATGACGGTCGTTGAGCTTAACAAATATATGGAAACCCACCCCGAGATAGATCACGAGATAGACGACGGACTTAAGGCGCTCTCCTCGGTGGACAAGCAGCTTATAATCGACTCTCGTATGGCTTGGTACTTTACCGAGGGCACGTTTAAGGTGTATCTTTCCTGTGATATCGAAACGAGTGCCGCGAGAATTATGGCGGCAAACAGGCAGGGTGAGCATGCGGCAAGCTTTGAGGAGACCGTGAAGCAGACCCGCGCCCGCCGTGAGAGCGAGAAGAAAAGATATATGGAGCAGTACGGACAGGACATAAAGGACCTTATGAACTATGCGCTTATCGTAGATACCACGAATGCAACGCCCGCTGAGGTTGCGGATTGCATTATCGCGGCATACCGCACCTGGCAGACCGATAAGTCCTATCGCGCCGCGTTCATCTCCCCGAAAAGACTTAATTTCTTTGACGACGAGATAGATGCGGACGAGCTTTCCGCCGCTTGCGCTAAGGTGGAGCTTGGTGAGTGCGATACCGAGATCACGGTATTTGAGAGGGACGGCGAATTCTACGTTGCGGACGGAAACACCGCGGCGGTCGCTTCCTCGATCGTAAACGACGGCTATATCCGCGCTACCCTCGTTCCTGCGGGCGATATTGGCCGCGGCTACGTAAAAATGAAAAATTCACTTTAAAACAGAGGTAAAAATGCTTAAGCTTAAAAAAACCACCGCAGCTCTTCTTGCGAAAGCGGTTTCTGAAAAATTCGGTGACGGTATCCTCACCGCAGACGAGATATTCGGTATGCTCGAGTATCCGCCCGACAGCTCTATGGGCGATATCGCCCTCCCTTGCTTCAAGCTTTCGAGAAGCTTGAGAAATTCCCCCGTTAAGATTGCCGAGGCTCTTGCCGAGGCGGTAAAGTGCTGTGAGTTTGACTCTGTCAGCGCGCTTAACGGCTATCTTAACTTTAAAATTTCTCCCACCGCGTTCGCCTCTCGCGTCGTCGGTGACGTTATCTCCTTAGGAGATAAATACGGCTCTCCTATGAACGGTCAGGGTAAGACCGTAGTCCTTGACTACTCATCTCCGAACGTTGCAAAGCCCTTCCATATCGGACATCTCGGCACTACCGTTATCGGCCACTCCTTAAAGCTCCTTCACGAGTTTGCCGGCTACGAGTGCGTCGGTATCAACTACCTCGGTAACTGGGGTACGCAGTTCGGTAAGCTTATCGTTGCCTACAAGATGTGGGGCGATAAGGCGACTGTTGAGGCAGGCGGAGTTGACGAGCTTGTAAAGCTCTACGTTCGTATCAATAACGAGATCAAGGCAGAGGAGGATGCGAGCATCCTTAATAAGCCCGAGGGAACCCCGAAGCACTCAGACCTTGCAGATAAGTCACGCGGTGAGTTTACGAAGCTCGAGCATGGCGACGAGGAAAACCTCGCTCTTTGGCGCTGGTTCGTTTCGGTCAGCCTTGAGGAGTATCAGAAGACCTATAAGCTTCTCGGAATTGATTTTGACAGCTACAAGGGTGAGTCCTTCTATACCGATAAAATGCCCGCCCAGGTTCAAAAGCTCCGTGATATGGGACTTCTTGAGATAGACGACGGCGCTTCTATCGTAAATCTCGATAAATGGGATATGCCGGTATGCCTTATCCTTAAGCGTGACGGCTCGACCCTTTACCCTACGCGTGATATTGCCGCTGCGGTTTACAGAAAGGGAGAGTATAACTTCGATAAGGCTATCTACGTAACCAGCGCCGCGCAGTCGCTCCACTTTGCACAGTGGTTCAAGGTTGTGGAGCTTATGGGCTACGAATGGTTTGATAAGCTTGTTCACGTTCCTTATGGAACGGTTAGCATAAACGGTGCTAAGCTTGCAACGAGAACCGGTAACGTTATTCTCCTTAAGGACCTCTTTGCCGAGGCGATCTCACGCGTTTATGAGATCGCAAAGGAGAAGAACCCGAACGAGGAAGAGTGCCGCGCTATCGCAGAGAAGGTCGGAGTTGGTGCCGTAGTATTCTACTATCTCTCCAATAACCGTATGAGAGATATCAATTTCGTTATGGAGGAGGCGCTTTCCTTTGACGGAAACACCGGTCCTTACGCGCAGTACACCTACGCGCGTACCTCGTCGATACTCGAAAAGGCGGGAAGCACCGGTAAGATGACCGACGCGCCCCTTTCCAACCTTGAGTTTGAGCTTGCGAAGACCATAGCTCTTTTCCCCGAGCGTATAAATTCCGCTATCGCGGATTACGAGCCCAGCACGGTAACGAGATATATCCTCGACCTTTGCGCGGCGTTCAACCGCTTCTATCACGATTGCAAGATCGTAAACTGCGAGGACGCGGCGCTTCGCGACAGTCGTATCGCACTCACCGCGGCGACAAAGACCGTACTCGGAACTGCTTTAAGGCTTATCTGTATGCAGACCCCCGAAAAGATTTAATAAAATTCAGGAGAAAATAAAATGTCAGGACATTCTAAATGGAATAACATCAAGCACAAGAAGGAGAAATCCGATGCCGCAAAGGCGAAGATCTTTACCAAGATAGGTAAGGAGATGGCGGTTGCCATCAAGGCGGGCGGTGCAGATCCCAACGTTAACTCAAAGCTTCGCGATCTTATCGCAAAGGCAAAGGCTAATAACGTTCCTAACGATAACATTCAGAGAACCATTAAAAAGTTCACCGATAACAGCGACATCAACTACGAGGAGATCACCTACGAGGGCTACGGCCCCTCGGGCGTTGCTATTATCGTAGAGACCTCTACCGATAACCGTAACCGTACCGCAGGAAACGTTCGCGCGTGGTTCAGCAAGTACGGCGGAAACCTCGGTCAGAACGGCTGCGTCGGCTACCTCTTTGAGGAGAAGGGCGTTATTACCATCGTAGACGAGGACGAGGAGCTTGACGAGGATAAGGTTATGGAGGATGCGCTCGAGAGCGGTGCTGACGACATCAAGTGTGACGAGGGTGAGTACACCATCTACACCGCAGCAGAGGATCTTGATGCCGTTCGTGATGCAATCATCTCTCTTGGCTACCAGATTAACACCGCCGACCTTGCAAAGGTTCCCTCTACATACGTAGAGCTTACCAGCGAGGAAGACATTGCTAATATGGAAAAGATGCTTGACAAGTTCAATGAGGATGATGATGTAAAC
>JAFYRZ010000098.1 GCA_017546745.1 Clostridia bacterium | reverse complement strand
CCCTCCTCGCAAAGAGGAACGAGGATAACGTCGTATTTTCTTCCAAAATCCGAAATTACAGCGTTTTCGTAGCCGGGCAGGGCGCAAACCCTCGTCGTGTCAAGGTGGTATATAAGCTCGTAATCATGCTCCTCCCCGTCGCGCGAGGTAAGCGTATCGGTAACGAGGAACATATCCGGCTTAAAGAATTTGACCTCGCGCCTGTGTGTCGCGGGGGAGAGCATTTTCTTGCCGTAGGTGTCGGTATATTCTGCCGCCGCGTAGTCGAATTCGTCGTTTGTGACAAAGGCTGCGTCGATCGGCTCGGTAACCCTCTTCGGCTCTTTTCTGTACTGACCGAGTCCGTCAACCAAAACGGTGTTGTGTCCGTAAGCGGAGATTGCGTAATCGCGAGCCGCGGATATCTCGTACTGTCCGCCTCCGTCGTCGTAAATAAGCTCCTCGTCGCCCTTGTATATATTGACGTTAAGCTTATCCTGGTGCATATGCGCCATACCGAGAGGTCCTACGTCAAATATTCCGTAGGTAGCATCGGCATCCCACCCGGAGCGCATTACCGCAAATCCGCCCCACGGCATAAAGATAGAGGTGTAATCCTTGGGGGGCGCGCCCTCGGCACGTTTGGTCGTTACGTATTTGTATTCGTCAACGTCCCCAAAGACCGCAAGACCGCGCGATGCAAAGGATCTGGTGTTGATAGTAAAGGTATCGTTGGTTCTCGGCTGTGTAAATGCGGGGGTCGTAAGCGCGATCATAGAATCTATCGTCGAGCGGAGCAGCTTATAAAACTCCTCGGGTATATCCTTATCCCTGCCGAGATCCTTAGCAAGCAATAAAAAGCTTGCCGCACAGCTTGTTGCAACGCTTTGATAGTCGGGAGAAAGCTCGTCGTGTATACCGTCGGGCAGGACCTGTTTTTTTATTTCCTCAAGGAGATATCCCGTCGCGATCTTAAGATATTCCTCGGAATCAGAAAGCTCCGGGAAGAGCGCCGCGTGGGTATAAACTCCGTTCATCTCCATCATAAGCCAGTTGCCCTTGGTCGGGTGCGAGGTAAGGTGTGCCGCCTGCCTGTGCATAGACGCTACCATAAGAAGAAGGACTGCGTCGGGAATAGAGTCCGAATGCCTGAATCCGTCAAATGCGACCTGCCAGGAGTCGAGAAGCCTAAGACCGCACTCAATAGTTCTCCACGCGCTTCCCGGGTTGTTCCATTTCTCGGGAATATATGTCTGGGCGATCCACTTAAGAAGCTGATCTCTAAAGGCTATCGCGTATTTTTCGTCCTTTGTTTTTGTATAGGCTCTCGCCATATCCGCCCAGTAGTAGTGGCGGTTAAATTGCCAAAGCCACTCGTGATTAACGGGGCCCTCTATCTCGGTCGGATTGAATAGGAAATCTATCTCTCCTCCCTCGAAATGCCAATCTACGTTTACCTCTCTGGCATACCCCTCGGTCATTTTAAGGGCTACGTCCTCGTTGTAATTACCGGCTCCTGAGAGCGCGTTAACTCTGTTTGCGCCTCTTTTCCTGAAGTAATCTGCAAGAAGTCTTATAGCGGCGGCATGATCCTTGTCTGCTATTGCCGCATCGTAGTCCTCGCCTATCTTACCATTTTGGATAAGCGCAAAAAGCTCCGAAAGATGCTCGGCGTATTTTTCCCTTGCACCCTCAAGGGTGCATATACCGTCGGGTATATGGTTAATCAGGTATTCCTTTTTCATATTAACCTCCAAAGAAAACTCTTCCATTACCTCATATTATATCACCGGCCTTCCCCTTTTTCAAGATAATATTTCTCTTTTTTTATGAAATTCCTTTACAAAGCACGAACTTTAGGATATAATGGATAAAAAGGGCACTGCCACCCCGCAAAGGATGCAAAAGTAATCCTTGTAACGGCTGGCAAGGCAATGCTGTGCCCTGTGGAGACAGACTATGAATTTTTCCGACATGATAATTCCGCGCGAGGAAAGACGAGAGATCCTCATAAGCGCGCTGAAAACAGAATTTAAAAGGAGTGACTTCGACCCCGACGGGCTCGGAATAACCCGCGACCTCGTTGCCGCCGCAGAGGGGCATACCTACGCTCCGCCTAAGCGCTATCCCACGCGTGGTGAGCATCCCCGCGTTTACTTTAACGCCTCGCAAATGGGCGGTATAGTTGCCGCAATGCGTGACCCCGAGTGCCGCTATGCGGTAGAGCTTCTTTTTAAGCAGGCGAACGAGGACGGTGACGGCAAGCTCGGTCCACGTCGCACGAACGTGGGCAAAAAGGGAGAGCACAATTACGATTATCAGATCCTCGTAAATATACAGTCAAAGGCGTTCGCCTATGCCGTTACGAAATATGACGTTTACGGTCTCGAGGCGATATATATGATCGAAAACTACATAAAAACGCTCGATATATATTGGATGTATTCCGACCAGTGCCGCGAGTTCGGCCTCGTTATGTTCACCGCCGCTTGCGTTTACGACTGGTGCTACGACCTCCTTTCGGAGGAGGATAAATTCCGTATTACCGCCGGCTGTGAGCATCTTATATGCCGCGGCGACGTTGCGGGCGGAGAAAATATCGGTCCGTCAAGCTGGCCGTGTAAGATGGAAATGGGCTTTCCTCCCTTTAAGCAGAGGGCGCTCACAGGACACGGCGCGGAAAATCAGCTTCAGCGCGATTACCTCTCCTTTGCTATCGCGATCTTTGACGAGTACCCAGAGTGGTATGAGTTTATTGCGGGAAGATTTTACGAGGAGTACGTTCCCGGGCGCAGCTTTTATTACACCGCGGGCACGTTTCCGCAGGGAACGGGAGGCTATAACTGCGGCAGATTTACCGCAGACCTCTACGCCGCCGTTCTTCTTTGGGCGGCAACCGGCGAGAACCCTTACAAGGAAGAGGATATGCGCCGCGTAGTTTACGGACTTATCGCTCCGGTTACCGACGTTTCCGAAAGAAGCATTTTTCCGATCGGTGACTTCTATACCACAAGCTACCCGAAAATGCGCGTAGGAACCGTTCCCATAATCTCGTCCTATCTCTTTAACGACCCTACCGCAAGGGCGATAGCAAAGGGGAACGGAGAGTTCTCCGAGTTTGGTGCGGGGCTTGATTCCCTCACCCCCGCGACCTTCCTCATCTACTCCTCTCGCGGAACAAAGACCGCCCGCGATGCGTACGGAAGCTTTCCGCTTATCAACTATAACGGCGGCTGGTACGGTCAGACGGTTGCAAGAAGGAGCTTCGAGAAGAATTCCCCCGTCAGCCTGATGAAGGTACAGTGCCGCAACACCGCGAACCACGACCACTGTGCCGCGGGTACCTTCCAAATATATTATAAAGGTACGCTTACCGGCGATATGGGTGACTATACGGGGGTTGCCTACGGTATGACACACTGCGTTCGCTTTATGCGCTCTACTATCGCGCATAACGGACTTCTTATCTATAATCCCGCCCTCCGCGACACCGAGCTGATAAAGGATGAGCGCGGAAAGGTTATAAACGCGCCAAGATACTACTATTGCGGAGCGCAAAGACGTGATTTTGGTGAGCCCGAGAGACTTGACGCACTTCTTTCGGATGCCTACAAGACCGGCGAGGTGCTCGGACATGCGGAGCGCTGCGACCTTGACGGCAGACCGATCTTTGCCTATATCTCGGGCGACAATACCTCGGCATACGATACCGAAACGGTTGACCTCGTTCGTCGCAGTATGCTCACCGTGTTTACGGGTGACGAGGGCGCCCCTATGCTCCTTTTTGTATGTGATAGAGTTGACGCAACTGACAAGGATTTTAAGAAAACCTTCCTGCTTCAGAACCCCACGACTAATCCACCGGTGATCGACGAGGGCGAGAGAAAAATCGTCTTAAATAACGGAAAAGGTAAACTTACGTTGACAAATATCCTCGGTTGTGATAAAATCGAGGCGATCGGCGGCTCTGACGATACGATCGAGGACGAAGCGTTCAGAAGAAGAAATTATACCGTAAACGGAGAGCAGCTCCACTTCTATAAGACCAATCCCGGTGTTACCCCTGCGGACGGTGACAGCTGGGGCAGGGTAGAGCTTTCTACCGTCGGAAATATCTCCGACGTTATGCTTAACGTTCTTCAGGTTTCGGATATAGACGTTACCCCCTCTGCCCCCGTAGGCATCAGTGCCGTAAATGACGGCAAGACCCTGCTTGAGGGCGCTGTCACCGAAGGCATATGTGCGCTCTTTGGTACGGGCAAGGATACCATAAGCTCCGAATTTAGTATAGACCTCCCCTGCGAGTGCGACGTCTATCTTTGCGGCTTGATGGACGGTGTATGGAGCGTCGAGGCAGACGGCCTTGCCGCGACCCTTGAGGTCACCTATGGTGAGGGTGTCGCAAGACTTCACCTTTCCTCGGGTAATTATAAATTTTCAAGAAAATAAGCAATGCTTCGGCTTGGCGCGGACCTAACCTGTCCGCGCCTTTTTTACGGTTGCATATTATCGCCAAATTTTTATAGTCAAATTGCACAAAAAACACAGCGCATTTTCGGCACTTTGCACAATGTTTCGTTTTGCGACTAAATTTTTTAGTAAAACGATTGAAAAGAAACGGTTTTTGTTGTATAATTTATTCAGTATACTTATACGGAGGTTTCAAAATGTTTAAAAAATTTAAGTATCTACTGACCCTCCTCCTTCTTATCTCCATCACTCTCACCCTCGCGGCTTGCGGCGGTGACGGCGGTGAGGATGACGAGGGCGGTGAGGGTAACGTGCCCGAGGATCCCGGTTTCGACGTCGTAATGATCGATAACGGCGTTACCGACTATGATCTTTATTTCGGCACCTCAACAAGAACCAATGCAGGCTCTATTGCATATAACCTTGCGAATGAGGTCTTTTACAGCTTTGGCGTTAACGACTTCACCCGTAAGCAGTACACCCAGGACGCGGGCACCGAGAATCTTATCATTTACGGTAAGGTAGACGGCATTGCGGTTACAGAGAAGCTTGCCGCTGCGGTTGATGCCCGTCCCGTTACCTCATTCGTTTGGGGTATCGCGTACGAGAATGGCGTGCTTGCCCTTTATGCTAACTGTCCCGAGGCGGCAAACCTTGCTACCGCATCGCTTGCCGATCCTTCTACCACCGTTTATAAGGATCTTTTCCGAGGTCTTAAGGATTACTTTAAGGACGGTAAGTTTACCGTTAACAGTAAGCTCTTCTACGTTCACGAGGTAACTCCCCTTGAGTACATAGAGCTCGTTGCCGCAGACAAGGCACAGTATGAGGAAAATCAGCGCCTTGAAAGAGAGCGCCTTGCGGCAGATCTTAAGATACAGCTCGCTATCGGATTTGAGAGAGAATATTTCGATCTTACCGGAAAGGGCTATACCACTAACCTTTACTCGCTTACCTCGAAGAGATACGCCGCTCCCAAGGCTTATCCCACCTCCGGTGAGCATCCGAGGCTTTACATAACCTCCTCCATGATCCCCGGTATTCTTGAGGCTCTTGAGAACCCCGAGAACAAGTACGCGGCAGAGGACTTCTGGGCTAAGGCTAACAAGAACGAGAACGGAGATCTCGGTCCTAAGAAGCTGACCGCTCAAACCTATCATAATTACAGTGATAGCGTTCTTGATATAATTCAGGCAAAGGCTCTCGCATACGTTCTCACCGGTGAGGAGTATTACGGTCTTTCTGCCGTCTACGCTATGCAGAACTACATAAAGACCCTTGATTACGACGCGCGTTACAGCGATCAGTGCCGTGACTTCGGTAGAATTATGTATATCGCGGCTTGCGTATACGACTGGTGCTACGATATCCTTTCCGAGAACGATATGTTCTGTATCATCGCAGGTATCCAGCAGAAGATACTTACCGGTAGCGTTCCCAACACCTCCGGTCTTATCTCCGGCTCGAGCTCTGCTGTAAAGATGGAGGTTGGCTTCCCTCCCACGGGTCAGGATGCTGCAGCGGGTCACGGTGCAGAGAACCAGATCCTCCGTGACTATCTTGCCTTCGCTATCGCTATCTTCGACGAGGCGCCCGGCTGGTACGAGCTTATCGGCGGCCGCTTCTATGCAGAGTACGTTGGTATCCGTAACCAGTATTACACCGCGGGACTTTATCCCCAGGGTACGGGCGGATATAACTCCGGCAGATTTTTCGCGGACCTTCACTCCGCGGCTATTATGATCGCCGCAACCGGAGAAAACCCCTATAATGAAGAGGATATGCGCGAGGTACTGTACGGACTTGTCGTTACTATGACAAATGCCGGCGATAAGACGATATTCTTCGTAGGTGACAGCCGTCCCACGACGAACACTACGATATACGTCGGTGAGTGTCCGATAATATCCTCCTACGTCTTCAGCGATCCGCTTGCGCGCGGAATTGCAAAGTTCCTTAACCCGAGATTTGAGAATATGTCCACCGGTCCCTACGGCGTTACCGCGGCAGAGTTCCTTATCTTCTCCTCTAACGGCGTAGTTACCGATGAAGAGCCGTTTGAGAATTTCCCCCTCATTTATTATAACGGTGGCTGGTACGGTCAGATGATCGCAAGAAACACCTGGGGCTCTAATGCCGCAGTTGCGCTTATGAAGATCCAGGAAAAGACCACCGGTAACCACGATCACGCGGCGGCAGGTACCTTCCAGATCTACTATAAGGGCATGCTTACCGGTGATACCGGTGATTATACCGGTGTTGCTTACCATTCCGACCACTGTAAGTATTACCACCGCGCAACGATCTCGCATAACGGACTTCTTATTTATAATAGTGCAAAGGCGAGCTACAACAGCGGCTGGTACTCGGGCGGCCAGATGGATAATATCGGAGAGCCCTCCTATAATAACTGGTCTAACTCTAAGTACGATACCGGTAAGGTAACCGGATACAGCTCGCTCGTTGACGAAAACGGAAATGCGGTATACTCCTACATTTCCGGTGATATCACCGCGGCTTACTATGCAGACACCGTTGACTACGTTGGAAGAACCATGCTCACCGTCTTTACCGACGACGATACCGTTCCTATGTTCTTCTTCGTATTCGACAGAATAGATGCAGACAGCGCGTCCTTCAAGAAGACCTTCCTTCTTCAGGTTCCCGGAGAGGATGCTCCCATAATCGATTCCGCAAACAAGACCGTTACCGTTTTGAACACAAAGGCTAAGCTCGTTCTTAAGAACATTCTCGGCGGTGACACCATTACCGGTGTCGGCGGAACTCTTCCCGACGGTACAAGACAGAACTATCTTATCAACGGTAAGCAGCTTCATTACTACGGCTCGGGCAAAACTCCTCAGGACGGTACTACCTGGGGTAGAGTAGAGATCTCTCCCAACACCGGCAACAAGTCCGACATTCTTCTTAACGTAATGTACGTTGCGGATAAGAACGCAAGCGTTACCTATTCCGCACAGGGCTTCTCCGCATATGCTGCCACCGGAAGCACTAAGGTGCTTGAGGGTGCGATAATCGGTAATACCGCGGCTATCTTCAACACCGGTAAGGATCTTTATTCCGAGGCGTTTAAGTTCACCGCACCCGGCTCGGGCGACGTTACCTACTACGTTGGCGGTCTTGCGAGCGGCACCTGGATCATCAAGGTTGACGGTCAGTCCTACGGCACCGCTATCTCCACCTCCGAGGGCACTATGATAACCTTTACCGCTCCCGCAGGTAAAGAGGTTACCGTTTCTCCCAGTGCAGACGTTCGCCCCGATATCTACGGTGCGCTTCAGTTTGAGCTTGGCGGAGGAGAGTTTGCCTCGGACTACATTCCTCAGGATTACTACGTGAAGGGCGAGGTGACCGCCCTTCCTACCGCAAGCCAGGTTACTAACGGCAACGCTGTTTTCCTTGGCTGGTACTCCGATGCCGGCTACACCGAGAAGGTAGAGAGCATCCCCGCAACCTTTACCGGCACCTTTACCGCGTATGCAAAGTGGTTTGACCCCACCATCGCAAACGAGACCATGGATAACGTTACTCAGTATAGCGCTATCAACTGGACAGAGTGCGATAGCCATACCGACTCCACCTCGGACGGAAAGTGCGATTCCTGCGGCGAGTGCATCAACAGAAAGACCTGCCGCGAGGGTGCAGCAAATAATAACTACGTTTGCTCCACCTGTAATAAGAAATACACCACCGATAGGCTCTACGTTTCCGGATTTGACTATTCTGCGGATATGGATATGCGTAACAACGCATCCGCAAAGGCAACCGTTGTTGATATAGACGGTAATAGCGTTCTTCGTATCGACGTCAATTCCCATAAGGACGACGGTCTTTTCCGTATCGGTGACAAGACCACCACAAATCTTGCGAACTTTCTCTCCGACGGTAACGGTGGAACGATCGTTCCTACGATAGAGTTCTCCATCGACCTCGCAAAGGCAGAGGGCAGAAATGCGGTTTCCTTTGAGATAAGAATGTTCAAGAACAGAAAGACTATCCTTAGGGTTGATACCTCGGGAAAAGTTTACGTTGGATCAAATCTTATCACCACCCTTACCACCGAGCTTAAGACGATAAAGCTTACTATCAACGTTACCGATATAGCAGACGGTAAGGTAACCGTAACCGCTTACAGCGAGGCGCAGGGCAAGGATGTGACCCTTGAGATCACCGGCGGAACCAACAGCGGCTCCGATACCGCGCTTCAGTGGAGATTTTACGGCTGTGATAACGCAACCGTATTCGTTGATAATATCTTCCTTGGAGCATCCTCCTCTGACGAAGAATAATTGCTGAAAATAATTAAAAACAGCACAAAAAACGGCGCTCGGGCAACCGGGCGCCGTTTATAATTTATAAAAAAATGAAAAGCTCTTGATTTTTATCCGAAAATAATTTATAATATATCTGTTAAACAAGTATTTTAAACGAAAGGACGTTTCAATGAATAGAACCTATATCAAGGACGTTACCCCCGGCATCTGCAAGGTGCAGGGATTCGTCGAGAATTTCCGTAATAAAAAGACTATGGCGTTTATCGTAGTTAAGGACGTAACCGGTAAGCTTCAGGTCACCGTTGAGAAGGAGAAGCATCCCGAGCTCGTGCCCCTTCTTGATACCCTTACTCCTCACTCGGTAGTTACCTTTGAGGGAGAGGTCGTGCTTAGCGAGTACGTTAAGATGGGCGGCAAGGAGATGTACCCCACTAAGATGACCATCGAGTCGATAGCAGAGGCTATGCCCATAAAGGACGACTCGGATATCGATTGCCGTATGGACTACCGCTGGATAGACCTTCGCCGCGATAAAAATAACCTTATGTTAAGGCTTCAGACAACTCTTACCGCTGCTCTTCGCGATTTCCTCATCGAGCGCAATTTCGTAGAGATACACACCCCTAAGCTTATCGCTGCGGCAAGTGAGTCCGGCTCCGACGTTTTCGCGGTTAAGTATTTCGATACCACCGCATACCTCGCACAGTCGCCCCAGTTCTATAAGCAGATGGCTATGGCGGCGGGCATTGAGCGTATTTTTGAGACCGGTCCCGTATTCAGAGCAGAGAAGTCTTATACCAATAAGCACGCAACCGAGTTCACCGGCTTCGACCTTGAGTTCTCTTATATCGAGAGCTTCGAGGACGTTATGAAGATGGAGGAGGAGCTTGTAACCTATGCTATCGCAAAGGTT
>JAFYRZ010000097.1 GCA_017546745.1 Clostridia bacterium | reverse complement strand
TCCGACGTATTAAATTGCGTCGGATTTTTTATTTAAGCCGTTGATTTTTACCTTGTTTAATGGTATAATTAAGAAAAGACGAAAAAACGATAAATATATCCGCAGGAGGTAAAGATATGTTTACATTCGATAACAAGATTGTTGTTATAACGGGAGGTGCGCGCGGTATAGGCAAGTGCATGGCGGAAGAGTTTCAGAGCGTAGGCGCTGCCGTCTGTGTGATAGATGTACTTGATAATCCTTATTTCGTTGGTGACCTTGCGGACAAGGTGACGCTTGAGAGATTTGCGAAAAGGGTAATAGACGACTACGGCAGGGTTGACGTTCTTATCAACAATGCCGCGCCCCTCTCTCGCGGAATTTCCAACTGTACATACGAGGATTTTGAGTATGCGCAGAGGGTTGGCGTTACCGCACCCTTTTACCTTGCAAAGCTCTTTGAGCCTTATTTTTCGGAGGGCGCGAGCATTATAAATATTTCATCCTCGCGCGATAGAATGAGCCAGCCCGAGACCGAGAGCTATACTGCCGCAAAGGGTGGCATTTCCGCCCTTACTCACGCGCTTGCGGTGAGCCTTGCAGGGCGCGTTCGCGTAAATTCCATCTCGCCCGGCTGGATAGATAATTCCTTTACCGTTTACGAGGGCGCTGACGCGACCCAACAGCCCGCGGGCAGGGTCGGTACTCCCCTTGATATTGCAAATATGGCGCTCTTCCTTGCCTCGGATAAGGCGGGATTTATCACGGGCGAAAACATCTGCATTGACGGCGGTATGACAAGGCAGATGATCTATCACGGTGACTTTGGCTGGACCTTAAACACAGAGAATTTATAAAGGAGAACAGTTATGGTATACACTGCATCAAAAACGAGATACGACAATATGAAATACAACAAGTGCGGAGAAAGCGGACTTAAGCTTCCCGCCGTGTCGCTTGGACTTTGGCACAATTTCGGTGTGAATGACAGCTATGAAAATATGAGGGAAATGTGCTTTTGCGCCTTTGATAACGGTATTACACATTTTGACATCGCAAATAACTACGGCCGTCCCGAGCCCGGAAGCGCGGAGAAGAACTTCGGCAAAATACTTCGCGAGGATATGAGCGCTTACCGTGATGAAATGATCATAAGCACCAAGGCAGGCTATCATATGTTTGACGGTCCTTACGGTAATTTAGGAAGCAGAAAGTATCTGCTTGCAAGCCTTGACGCAAGCCTTAAGCGCTTGGGGCTTGACTACGTTGATATCTTTTACCATCACCGTCCCGACCCGGATACTCCGCTTGAAGAAACGATGGGCGCGCTCGACAGGGCGGTTAAGAGCGGAAAGGCGCTTTATGCGGGACTTTCAAACTACGACGGGGAAACCATGGCGCGCGCCGCGGAAATACTTCGCGATATGCGTTGCCCGTTCGTCATAAATCAGAACCGTTACTCGATTTTCGACCGCACCGTAGAGCAAAACGGTCTTTTGGACTCAGCCCGACGCGAGCGCAAGGGAGTTATAGTTTTCAGCCCCTTGGCACAAGGACTTCTTACCAACCGCTATATTGACGGAATTCCCTCGGATAGCCGCATCAGAACAAGCGGAATCTTCTTAAAGGAAACGAATATCACCGAAGAAAAGCTCGATAAGATCCGCGCGCTGAACGCTATCGCTCGCGATAGAGGAGAGAGTCTTGCCCAAATGGCGCTTGCCTGGGCTTTGCGCCGCGATGAGGTAACGAGCGTGCTTGTCGGCGCGTCAAAGCCGTCGCAGATACTTGATAACCTTGGTGCGATCAGCTCCGCTCCGTTCACGGAGGAAGAGCTTCTTTTGATCGATAAGATCACGCTTTGATGCCTGCGGTCCTCGCTTAAATTAAGTAAAACATGAACCAATATCTTAAAAATCTAAATAAGATAGAATTCGTCGTAACGAACGCCTGCACCGGTAGCTGCAAGCACTGCTTCGAGGGGGCGCACGAGGGGCGCGGAGATAGGATAGACACAATATTAGCGCGTGAGGCGGTAACTAAGATCTCTTGCGAGTACGATGTTAAAACGGTTATGGCGTTTGGCGGTGAGCCACTTCTTCACTCGGATGCCGTAATGGCGATAATGTCTGCCGCTACCGAGGCAGGCGTGCCTAAAAGACAGGTCATAACAAACGGATTTTTCACGACCGACAAGCAGAGGATGCGCGATATGGCGACAGCACTGCTTGCGTGCGGCGTTAACGATCTTCTTCTCTCGGTAGATGCGTTTCATCAGGAAACGATACCGCTAGAGGTTGTGAGGTGCTTCGCAGAGGAGCTTGCGCGGTCTGGCGTGCCGACAAGGCTTCAGCCAGCGTGGCTTGTAAGCTATGATGACAATAACCCGTATAACGAGAAAACGCGCGAGCTACTTGCTTCTTTTGCCGACCTTGATATCCCCGTCGGCGACGGAAATATCGTTTTTCCCGAGGGAAACGCGCGTGTTTTCCTGTCGGAATATTTTACTGACGATATCCCGATAAACCCATACGTAGAGGACCCCACCGACCTCCGCTGTATCTCATTCTCGGCAAACGGCGACGTCCTTGACGGCAATATCTACAAGCGCGATATTATGGATATAATAGCGAAATATAAGCCGTAAATTCGCTGTAATGACAACAAAAGTTTGCAAGACAAGCCAAAATTCTTGATTTTTGCGAATTTACACATAGCAAAAAGCCGATAGGTCGCGCGACCTATCGGCTTAAATTTTGTTCTGTTCAAAGGAAATTATGTACGTTTAAATCAGCGTTGCGCCGTCCTTGGACGAGCCGACGGTCTTACTGTATCTCGGAAGAAGTCCTCTCGGGGTATCCTGTACGTGGAGGGTGAGGCTCTTCTTACGCTCGGCAAGGATTTCGTCAGGAACCTCGAGGGTGATGACCTCGGTCTCAAGGTTAACGTAAACGCGGTCTCCGTTTTCAACGAGCGCGATAGGTCCGCCCTCTGCCGCCTCGGGGCAGAGATAACCGATGCTTAGTCCGCCGCTCGCACCCGAGAAGCGACCGTCGGTGATAACCGCGGTGTTGGGTATCTTCTTGATTATCTCGGTAACGCGGTGCATCTCCTTCATACCGGGGCCGCCCTTAGGACCCTCGTAGCGGATAACGAGCGCATCGCCGCTTACGATCTCGTTTCTTGCAAACGCGTCGTAGCACTCCTCCTCGTTGTTAAACACCTTACAAACGCCGGAGAAGATCTTTAACTCCTCGGGAACAGCGGAGGTCTTAACGAGCGCGCCCTCGGGAGCGAGGTTTCCGTAGAGGATCTGTATTCCGTCACTCTTTTTAAGAGGGTTATCGAGCGGTCTTATAACCGCGTGATCTGCGGGCTTCGTGTTATCAAGAGTTTCCTTAAGCGTATTTGCGGCAACCGTCATTTCATCGGCGTGGAGAAGCGGAGTAAGTTCCTTCATAAGCGCGGGAATTCCGCCTGCCTGATAGAGGTCTATAACCGTGCGGTTTCCGTTAGGAACAATGTCGGTAAGCAAGGGTGTTTTCGAGGTTATCTTCGCAATATCGTCCCAGGAGAGCGAGATGCCAAGCTCCTCGGCAAGTGCGGGAAGGTGGATAAGCGCGTTAAGCGAGCCGCCGATAGCCGAAAGCACGGTAACCGTGTTTTCAAGTGCCTCGCGTGTCATTATCATCTTGGGCGTGATACCTTTTCTGTAAAGCTCCATTACCGCTCTACCCGATGCGCGCGCGGAAAATCTTCTCATACTGGTGGAGGAGGGAAGAAGGCTTCCGCCGGGAAGCATCATACCAAGGCTTTCGCAAAGGCAGCCCATAGTGTTTGCCGTGCCGAGGAAGGGGCAGATGCCGGGTCCTGTGTAGTATTTGAGGGTCTCCTCTATAAGCTCACGCTCGGTTATCTCGCCTGCCAAGAATTTCGCTCTTGCCGCCTTGGAGTCGGAGGGCTTGATCTCTGCGTAGCAGGGGCCTGCCGTAACCATGACCGAGGGGAGGTTGATGCGCGCCGCCGCGTTAAGCATAGCGGGCACGATCTTGTCGCAGGAGCCGAGGTAAACGACACCGTCAAAAATGCCCTCGCCAACCACCATAGCCTCGATAGAGTCGGTGATTATCTCTCTGTGGGGCAGGCAGTATCTCATACCGGGGTGACCCTGCGCTATACCGTCACACATAGCGATGGTGTTAAACTCGATAGGCTCACCGCCCGCCTCGATGATACCCTTTTTGACCTCTGCCGCAAGCATCCTTAGCGGCTCGTGTCCGGGGCATATCTCGTTCCAGCTGTTTGCGATGCCTATGAGCGGCTTCGTGTCAAGCGCGTCGATATCAACGCCTGCCGCCGCCATATGCGCCTTTGCTATCGCCCTCTGAAAGGGCTCTAATTTATCTATTGCACGTACCATTTTATTCTCCTTTAATTAACTCGGAAAGCGCTCTGCC
>JAFYRZ010000096.1 GCA_017546745.1 Clostridia bacterium | reverse complement strand
GATACTCCGAGTTCGCGATAGACGACGAGCTTAAGCTCTCCTTTACCCAGGGCAAGGAGTTTAACCACTCGGTAGACTTCCTCTCGGGTGGTACGCGTGAGCTTGCGTACGTAGCGCTCAGATGCGCGCTTATCGATATGCTTTACAGCGAAAAGCCACCCGTCACCTTTGACGAGTCGTTTGCACACCAGGATAACGTGCGCGCGGCGGCTATGTTGAGGGCGATAAAGAAGCTTGCGGACGAGAAATGCCAGAGCTTCATATTCACCTGCAGAAACAGAGAGAGCGCACTTGCAAGGGAGGTTTCCCCCGAGGCAGGTATATTCAAGCTTTCGGTCGTGGATGCAGACAACGATTAAAAGATTTTGAAAGGACCTATTTGTATGGCGGAGAAAAGAATTCTGGTTATAGGAAGCTCCAATATGGATCTTTCGATGAACGTGTATAAGCTTCCCGAGGCGGGAATGACCGTAATCGACGACGGCGGCGTTGCCTATACCCCCGGCGGTAAGGGAGCAAACGCGGCTATGGCGCTGAAGAAGGTTGGCGCAGACGTAGTTTTCGCCACGAAGCTCGGCCACGACGTCCACGGACAGAGGCTTTTCGAGTATTATAAGGACGCAGGGATAAACACCTCTGCGATAAAGGTCGACCACGATTTTCCCACCGGCCTTGCGGTCGTTATCAAGGAGCGCGACGGCTCTAACCGCATCGTCGTTTACCCCGGTGCAAACGGAAACCTCACGACCGAGAACGTGATGGACGCATTTAAGTGTGAGCCGGACGCGCTTTATCTCGGCTTTGAGATACCCTTCTCGGTCGCGCTTACCGCGGCAAAGGTCGCGTCGGTAAAGGGATTTCCCATCTTTATAGATGCCGCACCCGCAAGCCGTGAGCATGCGCTCGATACTCTTCCCGAGGTCGAGATCTTCTCGCCTAACGAGAGCGAGTGTGAGATCTATACCGGAATCAAGCCCGAGGGCATCGAGTCCTCGCTTCGCGCGGCGCTCAACCTTTATAAGATGGTAAAGGCGAAATACATAGTTATCAAGCAGGGTGCGCGCGGCGCTTTTATCTACGACGGAAAGCACTACGACACGATGCCCGCATACAGGGCGGATAAGGTGGTCGATACTACCGCCGCGGGCGACGCGTTTACAGCGGCGCTCACCGCAGAATATCTTCGCACGGGCGGTGATATCAAGGCGGCGGTAAGATACGCGAATGCGGCGGGAGCGATAGCGGTATCGAGGCTTGGTGCGTCCTCCTCGGTCCCCTCCGACCTTGAGATACGCGCGCTTCTTGAAAAGCACGGCCGCTGATCTTACCTGTCAGTCAAAATCATAGGTTTTAAAATATGTATTTGCCCGTGTGCGTTGTCTGCTTCTTATTTTGGCAGCGCGAGGGTGAGAGGGTAAAATGATGAACTACAATTATTTTGAAACTAAATTTCAGTCAAAAGACGGAAAAAGCACCGTTTTTTGCGAGATATACGCGCCGAGGACGCAAACGGCAAAGGGCGTTTTGCAGATCTCGCACGGAATGATGGATTACATATCCCGCTACGAGGGTCTTGCCGATTATCTTACGGGGCAGGGCTATATCGTCGCGGGCAACCACCACCTCGGTCACGGCAAGAGTGCCGCAACCGACGAGGATTTTGGATTTTTCGCAGAGGAGGGCGGAGTTGATATTCTCCTGTCTGACCTGCACACGATGAATAAATATTTGCGCTCGACCTTTCCTGCGCTGCCGGTGTTTCTTCTCGGTCATAGCATGGGCTCGTTTCTCGCCCGTCTTTACGCAGTGAAATATCCGCACAGCGTCGCGGGCGTTATCATACACGGAACGGCAGGACCTAATAAGCTTTTACCTATCGGTAAAATGCTTGCCGCCGCGAAGCGTGTAACGCGCGGTGCGCATTATCGCTCAAAAACTATAAATTCGCTCGTCTTTTCGGGCTACAACTCTCGCTTTGATAAGTCCGAGGGTGAGTGGGCTTGGCTCACGAGAGAGACCGCGCTCGTTTCTGGCAGAAGCGAGGATAAGTATACCTCCTTCACCTTTACGCTTGCGGGATTTATGGACCTTTTCGATATGATAGGCGAGTGTAACTCGCGCGAGTGGTTCTCTGAATATCCAAAGGATATGCCTACGCTTATCGTCAGCGGTGACGCTGACCCGGTTGGCGCTTACGGCAAGGGACCGAGCTTCGTTTATAAGCACCTGCTTATGGAAAAATGCTCTCGCGTAAGGCTTAAGCTTTACGAGGGCGCAAGACACGAATTATTTAACGAGACCAACCGAGAAGAGGTGTTTTCCGACCTTGTCGGCTGGTTAGGTGAGGTAAAATGATAAGGGCGCTTGCAATAACAGGGCCTACCGCCTCGGGCAAGACTGCAATATCAATTGAGATAGCAAAGGCGCTTTCGGGCGAGATAATCTGTTGCGACTCTATGCAGATATACCGCGGTATGGATATCGGAACGGCAAAGCCGACCGAGGATGAAAGGCGAAAAATACCCCACCATATGACCGACTTTCTCTGTCCGACCGAGGCTTATAGCGCAGGCAGGTACAGAGAGGAGGCGCTTAGGGTCGCAAAAGAGATCGAGGCGCGCGGCGCTCTTCCTATCTTCGTTGGCGGAACGGGGCTTTATATAGACACGGTCATTCGCCCGCCCGCGACCGACTCACCGCCAAGTGACCCGGAGGTAAGGGCGGCTCTTACCGCAAAGGCGGCAGAGGAGGGCGGTGTCGACGCTCTTTACGAGAGGCTTTCCGAGGTTGACCCCGAGAGTGCTCTTGCGATACATAAAAATAACCTGAAGCGCGTTATCCGCGCGCTTGAAATATACGAGCTTACCGGAAGGAAAAAGTCGGACTACGATAAGCTGTCGTCGGGGCTTGCCTCCGACGTCAGGGTCGGAATGATAACGCTTGATTTTCACAACCGCGAGAACCTTTATAATAGGGTTGATATGCGCGTTGAGGAAATGGTAGCCGCAGGGCTTATTCCCGAGGCGAGAGCGCTCTATGACGCAGGGCTTCTTTCGACAGGCTCGACCGCCGCACAGGCGATAGGATATAAGGAGCTTATCCCCCACCTTAAGGGGGAGGAGGATATCTCTTCGGCAAAGGAAAAGATCAAGCTCTCAACGAGGCAATACGCAAAAAGACAGCTTACCTGGTTTCGCCACGAGGCGGATGCGGAAAGGCTCTATCTTGACGACGAGGACGGTGTAATGAAGCCCACCTCTGAGATACTTGCCGAGGCGAGGACGCTCGCCGAGAGGCTTTTAAATAAATTATTTACGACAGGAGACGAATAAATGAGATCTACGGAAATGAAAAGGGTAATTCTTGAGGGTGCGCTCGAGAAGTATAGCGCGCTTTACGCGGACACCGCCGCTTTGGCAAAGAGAATAGTGGCGGCAATAGAGAAGTTTGAGGGATATTACGGACGCGACCGCGATATCTCGGTTTTCTCGGTTCCCGGCAGAAGCGAGCTTCTCGGTAACCATACCGACCACAACAACGGCTGCGTTCTTGCGGGTGCTATCGACAGAGATATTATCGCGATCGCGGCAAAGAATAACGACGGTGTCGTTCGCTTCCATTCCGAGGGATATCCCGAGGACCTCGTCGAGATCAGTCGTGCGACAAGCCCCAAGAGCTTCCGTAAGTTCACCTCCCACGCGCTCGTCGGCGGTATCGTCGGCGGATTTATCAAGGAGGGCTATAAGGTAGGCGGCTACGATGCTTACTCTACCACCGAGGTGCTTAAGGGCAGCGGAATTTCTTCCTCTGCGGCGTTTGAGGTAATGGTTGGTAACGTGCTTAACTATTTCTACAACGACGGCGCGGTAAAGAACGAGGAGATCGCGAAGATCGCACAGTATTCCGAGAACGCGTATTTCGGTAAGCCCTGCGGACTTATGGACCAGATGGCTTGCGCTGTCGGAAGCTTCGTTTATATCGACTTTAAGGACCCCGCGTCCCCTATCGTTGAGCCTATTGATTTCTCGCTCTCGAGCGTCGGATACTCGCTTTGCATCGTAAACACCGGCGGTAACCACGCAAATCTTAACGACGACTACGCATCCGTTCCTCAGGAGATGAAGGCGGTTGCTAAGGTGCTTGGCGGTGAGGTGCTTCGCGGCTTTACCGAGGCAGACGTTGTTGCTAAAGCGCAGGAGCTTCGCCAGGCGACGAACGACAGAGCGATCATGAGAGCGCTCCACTTTATAAGAGAAAACGAGCGCGTTGTATCTGCAAGAGAGGCGCTTAAGAGTGGCGACCTTAAGGGATTTTTCGACAAGGTAAAGGCGTCCGGTGCGTCCTCCTTCCAGTATCTTCAGAACGTTTACACCACCAAGAACCCCACCGAGCAGGGTCTTTCGCTCGCTCTCGCTATCACCGAGGGCTATCTTTCGGATAAGGACGGCGCGTTTAGAGTTCACGGCGGCGGCTTTGCGGGAACTATCCAGGCTTTCGTTAAGAACGAGGACGTTGACGGCTATCGCGCGCTTATGGATTCGGTATTCGGCAAGGGTGCTACGATGTGCTTGAAGATCCGCCCCGTCGGTGCTTGCAAGCTTATCTAAAAGTCCCGTTTAACGGACAGCAGGTGTAGTAAAATATAGTCGTGCAGAGGGGGAGTGACCCTCTGGCGAGATCATAAAAAAGGAGATTTTAAAAATGGCTGCAAAGAAAACCACTGCCACCGAGAGCGAAAAGCTCCCCGTTGGCGATAAGAAGGCGGCGCTTGACGCCGTTCTTAAAAGAATAGAGAAGGAGTGCGGAAAGGGCGCTATTATGCGTCTTGGCGAAAACGGCGCGGCTATCAACGTGTCCGCGGTTTCCACAGGCTCGCTCTCGCTTGACTTCGCGCTTGGTATCGGCGGCGTGCCGAGAGGAAGAATTACCGAGATCTACGGCCCTGAGTCCTCGGGTAAGACCACCATCGCGCTTCACGTTATCGCAGAGGTGCAGAAGCAGGGAGGCGAGGCTGCGTTTATCGACGCAGAGCACGCGCTTGACCCGGTTTATGCAAAGAAGCTCGGAGTTGATATCAACAACCTTTTGGTTTCTCAGCCCGACTGCGGAGAGCAGGCGCTTGAGATCGCGGAGACCCTCGTTAATTCGGGCGCTATCGACATTATCGTTATCGACTCTGTTGCCGCTC
>JAFYRZ010000095.1 GCA_017546745.1 Clostridia bacterium | reverse complement strand
GGTTTTAGTCCCGCTTGCCGTCAAAATCGTAAGAAAGGCTTTGCGTTTTCGTACCTATTTATTTAAATGAATATACAATGTCGATCAGCGAGCCTTGAGGAAGAAAAATGAAGGCGGACGCATTTGCTTCAGTCATAACGCTCAAAAACACCTCGGCGGCTTTATCCAAAGCGGGATATCGCAAGTCATCAGCAAAAAGGATCTAAAAATCGGGAGCTTCTCCCGGCACGAGAAAAAACGACGAGCGCGCCCGTTCTTTAACTTGATTTTTAAAAAACCTGGATGATCACCGCAAGTGAACAGACCTAAAAACGGTCAGAAAACTCATATTTTGTAATCTTTAGTTGTCATATTCGGTGACTATCCCGTTATTTTTCCGTTTTTTTCGTTATTTCGATTTTGCAAAAAACATCGGAAATTCAAGACCGCTATTTCTCGTTTTTCCGATAGCGGCGCGCTATGCGCGCTCTGTTCTCCCCTACCTCATTACCGAGCTTATACGCGCCCATCACCATTCCCGCAAAGAAGAGGCGCCCATCAATAGGACAAAAACTGGCGCACTGTTCGCGTTATTTGGCAAGAAGCTTGATTTTGCGTATGATATAATTGAAACAGTAAGTTATGCTTAAATATTATTGAACGGGGAATTTATTATGCGTCAGCAGGTAATCAAGGAAATTTTAGAGAAAAAGATAATCGCGATAGTCCGCGGAGCTACCGAGGCAGAGGCAGTTGCCGCAGCAGAGGCACTTTACGAGGGAGGAGTTACGTTAGTCGAGGTGACCTTCAATCAGAAAGCCCCCGAAACCTTCGTTAATACCGCTAATGCGATAAGGGCGATAAAGGAGAAAATGGATGGCAAAATGCTTGTTGGCGCGGGTACGGTTACCAGCGTTGAGCTCGTTGAGCTTGCCGCAGGAGCGGGTGCGTCCTACATAATCTCTCCCGACACCGACCCTGCGGTCATCAAGAGAACGCTCGAGCTCGGTCTCGTTTCTCTTCCCGGTGCTTACACCCCCACCGAGGCGAAGATAGCACATAATGCTGGGGCGGATTTCGTAAAGCTCTTCCCCTGCGTTGGCGACGCGGTATCCTACGTTAAGGCGATATCCGCACCGCTTAACCACATAAGATTTCTTGCGGTAGGCGGAGTTAACGAGAATAACGCGAGAGATTTCTTAAAGGCGGGCGCTCTCGGAGTTGGCGTTGGCGGAAATCTCGTAAACCGCGAGTGGATCGCCAAGGGTGAGTACGAGAGGATCACCGAAACGGCAAAGAAATACGTAGAAAGCCTTAATTCGTAAGACAATCGCCCTCCCGGCGAGAACCATAAAGAAAATTTATCAGAGGTAAAAATTATGAGCAAAATTTTGATAGGCTGGGCAGAGGAAAGCCTCGTGCCCGATAAGAAGGTCAGCCTTGCGGGACAGTTTTTTGAGAGAATTTCCGAGGCGGTCGAATCGGATATATGTGCTACCGCGTTTGCCGTCGAGGCAGACGGTGAACAGATGATAATCGTATCGGTAGATATGGAGGGCTTCCCCGAGGCGCTCGTTGCTCTCGCGCGCGAGAAATTCGCAGCAATTTGCACCGAGGTTGACCCGAGAAAGCTTATCATCGCCGCGACCCACACCCACGCCGCAATGAAGGTTTCCGGCAGAGGTGCGGCAAAATCCAAGAGCGGAAAGACCATAGATTCAAGAGCCGCGATGCTCGAAAAATTCCTTCCCAAGGACAAGATGTACGTTGCAAACGTCACCATAGACGACGATATCCTCACCCCTGAGGAGGGCACGGAGCTTGTAACGGGCAAGATCGCAGAGGCGGCAAAGAGAGCCTGGGAGACCCGCCGCCCCTCTTACTACACTAACGAGTTTGGCAGAGCCGCAGTCGGTATGTGCAGAAGAGCCACCTATGACGACGGCTCGGCACAGATGTGGGGTGACACGAACACCGCAAACTTCGTTGCGCTCGAGGGCGGAAACGACTCGGGCATAGAGCTTATCTACACCTTTGACGGAAATAAGAAGCTCACGGGCGTCGTTGCAAATATCGCCTGCCCTGCGCAGATACTTGAGCAGAGAAACCTTATTTCGGCTGACTACTGGGGCAGAGCGAAGGCAATTCTTCGCGAAAGGCTTGGCGAGGACATCTTCTTACTTGGCATCTGCGGTGCGGCGGGAGATCAGTGTCCGCGCGACCTCGTAAGATGGGTACAGCCCGAAACTCCGATAGACGACCCGAACGTAAAGCGCCCCAACCCCTTGAAGCGCAAGGCAGACCCCTCGATGTACGACGTAAGCGGCTGTAACAGGGTCGGAAAGAGGGTCGCAAACGAGATCATCTCGGTTCTCGAGGAGATAACCGAGCTTAAGGACGAGGCAGTCTTCGAGCATAAGGTCATCGATATGGAGCTTCCTTTAAGACGAGTTACGATGCAGGACTACGACCACGCGGTACGCGAGATCGAGTACTACATAGAGAAGAACAAGGACAAGGTCGCCTACACCTTTGAGGACAGCGCAAGGCTTAACGTTCATATCGGAACGATCCGCCGCTTCTCCGAGCAGCAGACGCAGAATACCGTTACCGCAGAAACTCATATCATTCGCTTTGGAGATATATCTATTTCCACCAGCCCCTTTGAGCTCTTCCTTGACTACGGTAATATTATCAAGGCGCGCAGCCTTTCCGAGCAGTCCTTTATCATACAGCTTTGCTGTGGCGGACTTGGCTACCTTCCTACCGAGAAGGCGGAAAAGGGCGGCCATTACAGCGCGTACGTATCAAGCGGTGACGTCGGCCACGAGGGCGGCGACATTCTCGTAAGAAGAACGCTTGACGAGATAAACAAAATGTTCAAATAATAGAATTTTCGCGGTGCATTCCTGATTTTTGTGCCGCGAGGATCCCCTGTAACAGGGAACGGAGAGTATCACGTGGGAAGAAAAAAACTTGTCGTAATATCGCTCGACTCGCTCGTCTATGAGGACCTTGAATACCTCAAAAATAAGCCGACCTTTCGTATGCTTCTTGAGGGCGGCAGTATGGTCGAGCGCGTAAGGAGCGTTTATCCGTCTATCACTTACGTTTGCCACACGACGATGGCAACCGGATGCTACCCCGATAAGCACGGCATCGTTAATAACAATTACATAGTCTATGAGGCTGATCCACCCTGGATATTCGATCACTCGCGCGTTAAGTGCGCGGATATTCTCGACGCGGCACGCGCGTCGGGGCTTACCACCGCATCGGTCGGCTGGCCGGTGTCGGGCAACCATAAGAGCGTCGATTATCTCGTCAACGAGTGCTGGCCCGAGGGGGCGGACGCACCGAGGGAGGCATATCGCAGGGCATACCTTGAAAACGGCACGCCCGAGTGGCTTTTTGACGAGGTCGTTGAGCCACACCTTGACCTGAGATTAGGCAGAAAGCAGCCGGAAAGCAGCTACTTTTTAACTCATATTGCGGCAGATATAATCAAGCATCATACCCCCGACCTGCTTATGCTCCACCAGGGAAACGTTGATAAGTACAGGCACGACACGGGCGTGTATTCAAGCCTTGTCAAGCGCGGTCTTGACGAGTGCGAGGAAATGGTGGCAATGCTCGTTAAAGCCACGCAAGATGCGGGCACGTTTTCCGACACGAACTTTATCGTTACAGCAGACCACGGGCAGCTTGCAACCGTGCGAAATGTAAACATAAATAGACTTTTACGCGATAACGGCTTCATAAAAACAGACAAAGACGGAAACGTAACCGAGGCACGCGTGTGGTGTCAGCACACGGGAATGAGCGCACAGGTATACCTTAAGGACGGTGCGGATAATGAGCTTTACAGTGAGGTCTTAGACTTCCTTAAGGCAAAGCGCGACGAAGGAATTTACGGCTTTTCCGAGGTATATACCGCCGACGAGTACAGGCCTATGCACCTTGACGGTGACTTCAGCTTCGTTCTTGAGACCGACGGATATTCCTCCTTTGCAAACGGGTGGCTCACCGATTACTCAGAGTCACTGCCCGGTGTGAGGTACGGATATACCGAGGGTGACCACGGCTTTCACCCCGACAAGGGTCCAAGGCCTCCGTTTATAGCCTTTGGACCGGATATAAAAACAGGCGTTACCCTTGAGGGCGCAGAGCTTGTTGACGGTGCGCCGACTTATGCAAAAATCCTCGGAATACAGATGCCCGACATTGACGGCAG
>JAFYRZ010000094.1 GCA_017546745.1 Clostridia bacterium | reverse complement strand
AGGAAATGTATCTTTCCCCCAACGAATTATCGGGCGGAATGAAGCAAAGGGTATCTCTTGCGCGCGCCTTTTTCCATAAAGGTCGTGTTCTCCTGCTTGACGAGCCGACGAAGGAGCTCGATCCCGATAACGTAAGTTGCGTGCTTGATCTTATTAAGGAAGAGGCAAATCACCGCCTCGTTATTATGGTAACTCATAAGATTGAGGATATCGAGGCTCTCTCATCGGTTGCAACCGTGATAGAGCTAAAAAAACAAAATAATTGAAATTTCGGGCATATGTCCTGCGTTTATTTTGGCGTCGGGCATTTTGCCCGATTTTTATTTAAAATATTTAAAATATATATTGAAATTACGATTATTTTGTGGTAAAATAAAAATGAATACTTATGCAAGAGGTGTAATATGTCACTTGATATTACCGCAAGAATTAACAAAGCATACAATACTTTATCAAAAAGTCATAAAAAGATCGCTAATGCGATTTTAAACGAATATGAGACCGTTGGGTTTATGACCGCTACAAAATTCGGTCAGTACGTAGGCGTTTCCGAGTCTACCGTCGTACGCTTTGCCATTGAGCTTGGCTTTGAGGGTTATTCGGATTTTCAGCAGGCAGTAAAGGATCTTATCAAGAGCAAGCTTACTCCGAACCAGCGTATAGAGCTTACAAAGACCCAGTACGTTGATAAGGACGTACTTAATATGGTTATGGAGGCAGATATAGCGAAGATCAAGCATACGCAAAGAAAGATTGACAAAAAGGCGTTTGATTCGGCCATCGAGGCTATGCTTTCCGCACGTAATATCTACATAATGGGTGCGCGTAGCTCTGAGCCTATTGCGAGAATTCTCTTCTATAATCTCTCGCTTATATTTGACAATATTAAGTTCGTTAACCCCTCCTCAAGCTCTGAGGTGCTTGAGCAGATGTACTCTATCGGCAACAACGACGTCCTTTTCGCCTTCTCCTTCCCGAGATATTCCTCGACTATCGTTAAGGCGGCAAAGTATGCTAAATCCTCGGGTGCTAAGATCATCGTATGCACCGACTCCGAGAGTGCGCCAATAGCGACATACTCCGATTTCGTTCTGGCGGCAGAATCCGATATGGCGTCCTTTATGGACTCGCTCGTTGCTCCGCTAAGTATAATCAATGCTATAATCGTTGAGATTGCAAAGAGACGCGAGGCAGATATCGTACACCGCTTTGAAAGACTTGAAAAAATTTGGGATGAATATGAAGTATACACAAAGCACTGATAATATTTCCATAGCCGTCATCGGCGGCGGCGCGGCAGGTCTTATGGCTGCGGGCACTGCCCTCCTTTACGGTGCCGACGTTACCGTGTTCGACCACTCCGGCAGGCTTGGAAAAAAGCTTGCTATAACCGGTAAAGGAAGATGTAACGTTACCAACAGAACAAGCGTTAACGGCATACTCGAAAACGTTACCACAAACGCAAGATTTCTTTACGGTGCGCTTAACGCCTTTACTCCCGACGACACGATCTCCTTTTTCGAGGGTCTTGGCGTTCCCTTAAAGACAGAACGCGGAAACAGAGTTTTCCCGGAATCCGACAAGGCTATCGACATCGTAAACGCACTTAAAGGATATGCTGCGTCGGCAGATTATTCCTTTACACACGTAAAAAGAATAAAGAAGAACGAGGACGGCAGTTTTTCCGTCTTGGCAGACAAGGAATACACATTTGACCGCGTTATACTTGCAACAGGCGGTAAGTCCTATGCAAGAACGGGATCTGACGGCTCTGGCTATTCCCTCGCTATTAAGCTCGGCCACACGGTAACCGAGCTTAAGCCATCGCTTATCCCTCTTGAGTCCGATTCCCCTCTTTGCGAGGCTATGCAGGGGCTTTCCTTAAAGAACGTTGCTATCAAGGTCACCGATGAGACGGGAAAGATCTTATATACCGATTTCGGTGAGATGATGTTCACCCATTTTGGTCTTACAGGTCCTATGATACTCTCCGCCTCCGCACACCTTAAGGATCGCGATATAAGCGCACTTTCCGTGAAGATCGACCTTAAGCCGGCACTCGACGAGGCAACGCTCGATAAGCGTCTTTTAGATGAATTCAAGGCAAATGCAAACAAGGATTTCATAAACGCTTTAGGCTCGCTTTTACCGAGCAAAATGATACGTCCGTTTATTTCAACTACCGAGATAGGCGAGAGAAAAAAGGTCAACCTTATAACAAAGGAAGAAAGAAAGAAAATCATCTCCTGCCTTAAGGAAATGACGATACCGATATGCGGCACGCGCCCGATCGAGGAGGCTATTATTACCTCAGGGGGCGTTTCGGTAAAGGAAATTTCGCCAAAAACCATGGAATCAAAGCTCCAAGAGGGCTTATACCTTGCCGGTGAGATTATAGACGTTGACGCTTATACCGGCGGATTTAATTTACAGATAGCTTTTTCAACCGGTTACGTGGCGGGACTTAACGCCGCGACCGAACAGAAAGGATAATTATATATGATAAGAATAGCAATTGACGGACCGGGAGGCGCAGGAAAATCAACGCTTTCCAAGGCCGTGGCAAAGGAGCTTGGAATAATTTACGTTGATACGGGCGCGCTTTACCGCACGATCGGTTTATATATACTAAACCACGGGGTTGACCCCAAGGATAGAGATGGCGTTGTTGCAAGACTTAACGACTTTACCCTTGAATTGACCTTTACCGACGGCAAGCAGACCATTCTCCTTGACGGTTGTGACGTCGGAGATAGCATAAGAACCCCCGAGGTTTCTATGGCGGCATCTGCCGTAAGTGCTATCCCTGCGGTACGCGAGTATCTTCTTAATATGCAAAGAAGCACGGCAAGAAAAAACAGCGTTATTATGGACGGCAGAGATATCGGAACCGTAATTCTTCCTAACGCGGAGGTAAAGATCTTCCTTACCGCATCTCCCAAGGCGAGAGCGCAAAGAAGATACGACGAGCTTATCGCAAAGGGACAGAGTGTTACCTACGAGCAGGTTTATAACGAGATGGTTGAACGCGATACAAACGATTCTACAAGAGCCGTAGCACCTCTCAAGCCCGCAGACGACGCTATTATCGTTGACAACTCCGATCTCACCTTTGACCAATTGGTCAAGGCGATACTTAAGATCATAAAGAAGCGTGAAAAAAAGCTCTCCAAGAGAAACGGATATATGAAGCTGCATTTTTTGGTAGCTCCTATGATCAGATTCTTCCAAAGAGTGACCGTCACCGGCGTTGAAAACATTCCGACCGAGGGCGGATACGTTCTCTGCTCTAACCATATTGCGGTTCGCGACGTAATTCTTCTCGGAGCAAGCTCGCCAAGACAGTTAAAGTTTATAGGAAAGAAGGAGCTTTTCAGCATTCCGATACTCGGCTCTATCTTAAAATGGCTCGGTGCTATAAGACTCGACCGCGGAGGTGCCGACGTTGGAGCACTTAAAGCGGCTGTAAGCCAGGTCGAGCGCGGCTCTATCGTTGCCATCTTCCCCCAAGGACACAGGCGACCCGGTGTTAACCCTGCTGAAACAGAAACAAAGAACGGCGCAGCTCTTATCGCTTACCGTTCATATGCCGATATCATCCCCGCATGCATAAAGACGACGAAAAACAAGTTCACCTTTATGTGCAAGAAGGAGATCATCTTCGGTAAGCCTATTAAGTATTCCGATCTCGGCTTTGTTAAGGGCGGAAAATCTGAGTATAAAAAGGCTACCGATATCATATTCAGCGAAATATTAAAGCTCGGCGACTTCCCTGCTCTCCCCGAGCCGGATGCGGAAAAGACGAATGATTAAGGTCGCCAAGGAAGCAGGCTTTTGCCCAGGGGTAAGACGGGCCGACGGTGCGGTTATGCGTCTAATAAATAACAAGACGGAAAACGACCTTATATTCACGCTCGGAAAGCTTATCCATAACGATATCTACAACTCCGAGTTAAAGGCGAAGGGAGCGAACGTAATCGACATAGACGAGCTTCGCTCTACTCTGAAGGATCTTACCGACAAAAGCGTTTACGTTCTTATCAGAACTCATGGAATAACCAAGGAGGTCGGCGACGAGCTCGATGAGCTTAAGAGGATTTATCCCAATCTAAAGGTCGAGGATATGACCTGTCCGTTCGTTAAGCGCATCCATAAAATAGCCGAAGAACACACGACAGAGGACACTTTCTTTCTCTTATTCGGGCATAAGACGCATCCTGAAACTATCGGAATTTTAAGCTATGCCGCAGGAGAAAAGCAGGTCATATCCTCGCTCGAGGAGCTTGAGACTGTTAAAATTGGAACAAAATTACCTATTTTGGTTGCTCAAACGACCCAAAATTTGTACGAATTTAAAAAAATTAAAAAATTTTTAAAAAAACTATATACAAACGCGAAAATTTTTGATACAATATGTAGTGTCACTGAAAATCGACAGAATGAAGCCGTAAGGCTTGCAATGGAATCTGAAGCAATGATCGTGATCGGCGGT
>JAFYRZ010000093.1 GCA_017546745.1 Clostridia bacterium | reverse complement strand
CGTACCGCTTATCGCCATACAGTACTCGGCAAAATCACCGGGGGTCAGAGTAATATCAATTCCCGTCTGACTTGCAACGACGAATGAAAGGCGGCTGACACCGACGTAAGCCTCTCCGTTCGTCATAACGAGGTCGTATTTGAAATCGCCCGCCACACCTGCCGACGTGGTGCTGTAATACTCACCCGGGAGGGTTATGGTATACTCCGCGTGGGTAAAATCGTTATCACCCGAGCAGGAAAAAAGCGAGAAGGTGAGGACGCACAAAAGCAAAGCACTGATAATTTTCTTCATATTTCTTTTATAACCTCAATTATCTCTTTCGCATTCTTCACCGTAACGTCTGCGCCTAAGGACAAAAGCAGCTCCCTTTCGCGATATCCCCACTCAACGCCGACGGTAATACCAGCGCCGAGATTTTTTCCGGTAAGAATATCGGTATCCGAGTCACCGATAAAGGCGCACTCCGAGGCGGAAATTTCGAATGATGAAAGTATCTCCCTTGCCGCGGTGGGATCAGGCTTCAGGGGCTTATCCGACCTGCCTCCAAAGACTATATCAAATATACCCGGGAAGAATTTCTCTACCGTAAGGAGGGTCGAGGAATGCGGCTTGTTCGAGAGAACCGCAAGGCGAATACCCGAGGACTTAAGCGTATCAAGAAGCTCTTCTATACCGTCATAGACGTAAACGTTTTTATAGGGGGCGGCATCGTAGGAGGCGATGTAGCTATCGTACACCCTCTCATAAAGCTCCTTCGTATACGCATCGCGCGCCGAGAGAGAAAGCTCTATAAGTTTTTTCGCACCGCCACCTACAAAGGAGCGACATTCCTCGACGGAAATCGGCAATATACCGTATGCTTGTAAAGTTTTGTTTACGTGATAGCATATACCGCCAAGGGTATCAAGAAGCGTTCCGTCAAGATCAAAAATACAGGATCTTATCAATCTTTTGCCCCTTTCTTACTTTATTTCCTTAAGACGGGCGAAGGTAGCCATAAGCTTTTTCGTTTCACCCGAGTCAAACGTTACCTCGTAAAGAAGGTCACCGCCAAGGTCGCGCGAGCTTTTAACCGTACCCGTACCGAATACCGCGTGCTGTACGCGCGCACCGACGGGAATACGCGTTAAGCCGAAGCTCTCGGGCTTTGATGCCGCCCGCGGGGCAGGTCTTGCCGCTCCGATCGTAGGAGCGCGGTTAAACTCGCGCGATGGGTTATGCGGCTCTCTTGAATAGAATTTAGACGCAGCCGAGCTAAGACGCGAATCTCGCCTTACTCCCTCTCTTGAAATAAGGTCTTGGTCCATTTCCTTCCTTATAAACTGAGAGAGGAAATTGCCCGAGCTTTTGCCGTACATAAGCCTTTCGTGCGCATGGGTTATATAAAGCTTTTCCTTCGCTCTCGTTATAGCAACGTAGGCAAGACGCCTCTCCTCCGAGATACCGTCTGGCTCGGAACGCGACTGCTCCGACGGGAAGATACCGTCCTCCATGCCTGCGATAAATACCACAGGGAACTCAAGTCCCTTTGCGGCGTGTACCGTCATAAGGGTCGCGGCATCTGCATTTGCGTCATACTTATCCTGTCCCGAGATGAGAGCAAGCTCCTCAAGAAATTCGGTAAGCGACGGCTCCTCGTCCGCCTCTCTCACCCTCGCCTCGTACTCTGCCGCGGCGCTTATAAATTCCTTAACTATCTCTATCTTGCCCTCGCCCTCAAAGCCCTCGCTCTTAAGCATATCGTGGTATCCCGATTCCTCGAAGATAGCACCGACAAGCTCGGAGGGAGTCATATCGCGCGAGCGAAGCGACTCTATCATATTAGCAAAATCGGTAAGCTTAGCGACATTCTTCGAAAGAAGCTCGTACTCAGCACACCTTTTTACGACCTCGTACATAGGAAGTCCGTCGCGAGAGGCTATCGCCTCTACCGCGTCAACGCAGGCAGGGCCGATCTTTCTTTTCGGCTCGTTTATTATGCGCTTAAGTCTCAGGTTATCACCATCCGAGCCTACGACCGAGAGGTAGGCTATCATATCCTTGACCTCCTTGCGCTCGTAGAAGCTCATATCTCCGACGACCTTATAGGGCATACCGCTTTTCGCAAAGACGGTCTGGAGCGCACGTCCGAGCGCGTTCGTTCGGTAAAGGACCGCAAAGTCGGAATAATTTTTCCCCGAGGTCTTAACGGCGGTGGTTATCTTATCGATGATATATCTCGCCTCGTCGTTCTGATCTCTTGCCTCAAAGAGGGTGACAAGCTCGCCCTCGCCCTTATCGCACCAGAGCGACTTTCTGTGGCGCTTATCATTATTTTTAATAATGGAATTTGCGGCGGCAAGGATATTCTCCGTCGAACGGTAATTCTGCTCGAGCTTTATCACCGTAGCGTCGGGATAGGTCTTATCAAAATCAAGAATATTCTCGACCGTAGCACCGCGGAAGCGGTAGATGCTCTGGTCGTCGTCACCGACCACCATAACGTTACGGTGCATATCCGCAAGAAGGCTCGTCAGAACGAACTGCGCGTGGTTGGTATCCTGATACTCGTCAACGAGTATATAGCGGAATTTATTCTGATAATATTCAAGCACCTCGGGCTGAGCCTTCAAAAGCTCGACCGTCTTCATTATTATATCGTCAAAATCTACCGCGTTATACTCCATCATCTTTTTCTGGTAAAGAGTATAAATTCTTGCGACGTCCCTCGTGCGCGGATCGCGCGTGGTTTGATATTCCTCGGGAGAGATAAGCTCGTCCTTTGCGCGGCTGATCTCGTTTGCGACGAATCTTGGCGGAAGAAGCTTTTCGCTTATCTCAAGCTCGCGCATACACTGGGTTATCATTCTTTTTTTATCATCGGTATCGTATATCGAGAAGCCGTCACGATAGCCGAGGTAATTTCCGTACCGGCGAAGGATCCTTACGCAGACAGAGTGGAACGTGCCCGCCCAAATAGCGTCGGATATGCTCTTATCGCCAAACGCGCGGTCAAGCCTGTCCTTTATCTCCTTTGCCGCCTTGTTCGTGAATGTAATGGCGAGGACGCTCCAGGGTGCAACGGGCTCGTATGCGAGCTGATCTAAAACGTGGGTGATTTCGTCCTCGTCGTATTCTATCGCGTACTCAAGCGCCTCGATGAGGTTTTTGTCTATCGGCATTGAAGCCTCTTCCGTAAAGTACGCGTTTCCGTATTTGATAAGGTAAGCGATGCGGTTAACAAGGACGGTGGTTTTTCCGCTTCCCGCACCCGCAAGCACCAAAAGCGGCCCGTTTGCGGTAAATACCGCGCGGCACTGCTCGGGATTAAGCCTTTTTCGGTAAACCTTATCAAAAAGCGCCCTTTTTGCCTTGTGATATCTTTCTTGAAGCTCGTTCATTTTTTGCTTGTAAAAATCCTTTTTGAAAATTCGTAATTTATACTACTGTAAAATTCAGCAGTTAAGAAAACAATAATGCAATATACGCAATTTCGATCAAAACGAAGGGTGTTTAAGAAATTGACAAAAGTATCTTTTTTCGATATCGAGGGGTGTTTTTAAGAAAAGTTTTCAACACTTTGAATGTTGAGAATGTTGAAAACTTTACCCCTGAAAAAGCCTTGATTTGCCCGAGTTTTTCAAAAACGAGGTAATTTGTTAGAAAGTTTTCAACATATCGGCAATTATTGCGTG
>JAFYRZ010000008.1 GCA_017546745.1 Clostridia bacterium | reverse complement strand
CTTGATTTGCTGTTGGTATCGTTGATAAAAAGAAGATCATCGATAACACCAAGATGCGCGCAGGTGACGTTATCATTGCGCTTCCTTCCAGCGGTGTTCACTCCAACGGCTTCTCTCTCGTACGTAAGGTATTTGATATTGATAACAACCCCGCGACCCTTTACACCGCGCGTGCTGAGCTTGGCGGTAAGAGCGTTGCGGAAACCCTCCTAACCCCCACCAAGATCTACGTTAAGAGCGTTCTTGCGCTTCTTGATAACGTTGACGTTAAGGGCATCAGCCACATTACCGGCGGCGGCTTCTACGAGAACATTCCCCGTTCTATTCCCGACGGACTTTCCGCTAAGATCACCAAGAGTGCCGTAAAGGTCCTCCCCATCTTCGATCTTATCGCTAAGGAGGGTAACGTTCCCGAGCGCGATATGTACAATACCTACAATATGGGCGTTGGTATGAGCATCGTCGTTCCCGCGAAGGACGTTGATAAGGCTCTTGAGATACTTAAGGCTCACGGAGAGGACGCTTACGTTATCGGCGAGATAATCAAGGGTGACGACGGCGTGGTATTCTGCTGATGAGCGATAAAAAAAGGATCGCCGTTCTCGTTTCGGGCGGCGGCACGAACCTGCAGGCGCTTATAGACGCAGAGACTCGCGGAGAGCTTGGCGCGGGAAAAATTTCCCTCGTTATCGCGTCAAAGCCGGGGGTATACGCCCTTGAGCGCGCAAGGAATGCAGGAATAGACACCGTGGTGCTTTCAAGAAAGGACTACGCAAGCATTAAGGATTACTCCCGCGCACTCGCGGATAAGATGACCGATGAGAAAATAGACCTCGTCGTGCTTGCGGGCTTCCTTACTATCATTGACGAGCAGGTATACGAGGCATTCCCCAACAGGATCTTAAACGTACACCCGGCGCTTATCCCCTCGTTCTGCGGTAAGGGCTTTTACGGTCTTTACGTTCACGAGGCGGCGCTTAAAAAGGGCGTTAAGGTATCGGGCGCTACGGTGCATATCGTTACCCCCGAGTGTGATGCCGGCCCTATCGTGCTTCAGCGCGCGGTAGAGGTAAAGGAGGACGATACTCCCGAGTCGCTTCAGCTCAGAATTATGCAAGAGGCGGAATGGAAGATACTTCCCGAGGCGGTAAGGCTTTTCTGTGACGGTAGGATCACTGTTAAAAACGATAAGGTTTACATAGGAGAATAAAATGAAGATATCAACTATTGAAAACGAGCTTAATTCTCTTGCCTACCACGGCAGAGGTATAATGATCGGCAAGAGCGCCGACGGAACTAAGGCTATCACCGCTTACTTCATTATGGGCAGAAGCGAGAACAGCCGTAACAGAGTTTTCGTCCTCGAGGGCGACGCTATGCGCACCAAGGCATACGATGAGTCCAAGATGACCGATCCGCACCTTATAATCTACTATCCCGTAAGAGTTCTCGGCAACAAGACCATCGTTACTAACGGTGACCAGACCGATACTATTTACGACCTTATGGATAAGCAGCTTACCTTTGAGCAGGCATTAAGAACCCGTGAGTTTGAGGACGATAAGCCTAACTTCACCCCCAGAATTTCGGGTATCATCCACCGCGAGGGCGGCGAGATGAACTTCGCTATGTCTATCCTTAAGAGCGCAGAGGGTGACGACTCCTCCTGCGAGAGATTTACCTACGCGTACTCTAACCCCAAGAGTGGTTATGCAAAGTTTATCCATACCTACAACTGTGACGGCAACCCTCTTCCTTCCTTTGAGGGCGAGCCTAAAACTCTTATCCTCCCCGACGTCGAAATCGACGCTCTTACCGACCTTATCTGGAAGAATCTTAACGAGGACAACAAGGTGTCCCTCTTCGTAAGATACATAGACCTTAAGACCGGCGAGGCTGATACGAGAGTAATCAACAAGAACGCCTGAATAAGAAAGGATAGGACGATGAAAGAATTTGAACTTAAATACGGCTGTAACCCTAACCAGAAGCCTGCTAAAATCTATATGCACGACGGATCGGAGCTTCCCATCGAGATCCTTAACGGCAGACCCGGCTACATAAACTTCCTTGACGCATTCAACTCCTGGCAGCTCGTAAAGGAGCTTAAGGCGGCGCTCGGACTTCCCGCAGTTACCTCCTTTAAGCACGTTTCCCCCACCTCTGCCGCAGTAGGTATTCCGCTTTCCGATAAGCTTAAGCGCGCCTGCTTCGTTGAGGATATAGAGGGGCTTGACGAGTCCCCCCTCGCCTGCGCTTACGCAAGAGCAAGAGGTACCGACAGAATGTGCTCGTTCGGTGACTGGGTCGCTTTGTCCGACGTTTGTGACGTTACCACGGCGAAGATGATCGCAAGAGAGGTCTCCGACGGTATCATCGCTCCCGGATATGAGCCCGAGGCGCTTGAGATACTTAAGGGAAAGAGAAAGGGCGGCTATAACATCGTTAAGATCGACCCCGATTTCACTCCCGCAGAGATCGAGCGCAAGCAGGTATACGGAATTACCTTTGAGCAGGGAAGAAACAACTTCGAGATAAACGAGGCGCTTCTTTCTAATATCGTTACCGATAATAAGGATATGCCCGCGAGTGCGGTTCGCGACCTTATCGTTGCGCTTATCACTCTTAAGTACACCCAGTCGAACTCGGTATGCTACGCAATAGACGGACAGGCTATCGGCGTTGGCGCAGGTCAGCAGTCGAGAGTTCACTGCACCCGTCTTGCAGGCGGAAAGGCAGATACCTGGTTCCTCCGTCAGGCGGATAAGGTTCTTAACCTCCCATTTAAGTCCACCCTCGGCAGACCCGACAGAGATAACGTTATCGACGGCTATATAAATCAGAACGAGGAGGACGTTTGCGCGGACGGTAACTGGCAGAGGTACTTCACCGAAAGACCCGAGCCCTTTACCAAGGACGAGCAGAGAGCCTACCTTGATACCATCGACGGCGTTGCCCTCGGCTCTGATGCATTCTTCCCCTTTAGCGATAATATCGAGCGCGCAAAGAAATCCGGCGTTAAGTATATCGCAGAGCCCGGCGGCTCTATCCGTGACGACGTGGTTATCGCCACCTGTAACGGATACGGTATGACTATGGCGTTTACCGGTATGCGCCTGTTCCACCATTAAGAGGCGACAGCCTCTATGAAATTTGCCGCGGCAAAATTCATTTCATGTGCGAGGCACATTTCATGATGCAAAGCATCATTTCATGTTTTGCTTGCAAAACAATTCATTTTAAAATTGAATGGGTGAAAATATGAAAATTATGGTTGTCGGTGGCGGCGGCAGAGAGCACGCCATCATCAAAAAGCTAAAGGAAAACAAAAATATAGAAGAGATCTTCGTTCTCCCCGGTAACGGCGGTATGGCAAAGGACGCTACCCCCGTAAATATCGGTGCAAAGGATATCGACGCGATCGTTGCCTTTGCAAGGGAGAATAAAATAGAGTATGCCGTTGTCGCTCCGGACGATCCCCTCGTTCTCAGATGCGTTGACGCGCTTGAGAAGGTCGGCGTGCCCTGCTTCGGCCCTCGCGCAAATGCCGCTATCATTGAGGGCAGTAAGGTCTTTTCAAAGAACCTTATGAAAAAATACAACGTCCCTACCGCGACCTACGAGGTCTTTGAGGATGCAAATGCGGCTCTTGCGTACGTCAAGACCTGCCCCATTCCCACCGTTATTAAGGCGGACGGCCTTGCCCTCGGAAAGGGCGTTATAATCGCCACCGAGAGGGAAGAGGCTGTTGAAGCCGTAAAGGCTATTATGCAGGACGGTAAGTTTGGCGCAAGCGGTAACCGCATCGTTGTCGAGGAGTTCTTGACAGGTCCCGAGGTTTCGGTGCTTGCGTTTACCGACGGAAGCGTTGTTAAGCCTATGGTCTCCTCTATGGACCACAAGCGCATCGGTGACAACGACACCGGTCTTAACACCGGCGGTATGGGAACTATCGCTCCCAACCCCTACTACACAAAAGAGATCGCAGACGAGTGTATGAGGACCATCTTCCTCCCTACGATCGAGGCTATGAAGGCAGAGGGAAGAGAGTTTCGCGGTTGTCTTTACTTCGGACTTATGCTCACTCCGAACGGCCCCAAGGTGATCGAGTACAACTGCCGCTTCGGCGACCCCGAAACGCAGGTAGTTCTTCCTCTTCTTGAGTCGGATCTTCTTGAGGTTATGATGGCTACAACCAACGGAACGCTCGATAAATGTGAGGTTAAGTTTGCAAATAAGGCTGCTTGTTGCGTAATTATGGCATCAAACGGCTATCCCGAAAGCTACAAGAGCGGCTTTGAAATCAAGATCGCAGACGAGGTGCAGGACTCGGTTTACGTAGCCGGCGCACGTCTTGACGGAGAGAAGCTTCTTACCGCGGGCGGACGTGTTCTTGGCGTAACTGCGGTTGCTGATACCCTTGAGGACGCAATCACTATGGCATACAAGAAGACCGAGGGCGTTGATTTCCTCGGCGCATATATGAGAAAAGACATCGGTAAGCGCGCTCTGCTTGCCAAGAAAGGATAAACAAATGGTATATCGCATTTACGTTGAAAAAAAGTGTGGCCTTGATAACGAGGCGCGCGCACTTAAATCCGAAATATCCGCATTCCTCGGCATTAAGGGTGTAGAAAGAGTAAGACTTCTTAACCGCTACGATGCAGAGAACATCACTAAGGAGCTTTTTGATTACGCGATCGGTACGGTATTCTCCGAGCCTCAGCTCGATAACGTTTATACCGAGCTTGATAATGACGGCGCACTCGTTTTTGCAAGCGAGTATCTTCCCGGTCAGTACGACCAGAGAGCAGATTCTGCCGCTCAGTGCATTCAGCTTATCTCCCAGGGTGACAAGCCCGACATTGCTACCGCAAGAGTTTATATGCTCTACGGTAACCTCTCCGAGGAGGATTTCGCGCGCATCAAGAAGCACGTGATCAACCCCGTAGAGTCTCGCGAGGCTACCCTTGAGCCTAAGGACACCATCAAGATGGAGTACGCAGTACCCGCTGACGTAAAGATTCTTGAGGGCTTCCTTGATCTTGACAGAGCAGGGCTTGACGAGTTTATTAAGTCCTACGGCTTAGCTATGGATATCGACGATATCACCTTCTGCCAGTCTTACTTTAAGGAAGAGGGCAGATGTCCCACGATCACCGAGATAAAGATGATCGATACATACTGGTCTGACCATTGCCGTCATACCACCTTCCTTACCACCGTTGATAAGGTAAGCTTCTCCGACCCCGTAGTCGAGGGCGCTTACAAGGATTATATCGCGGCGCGTGAGTTTATCGAGAGAAAGAAGCCGGTAAACCTTATGGATATCGGTACTATCGCGGCAAAGTGCTTAAAGAAGCTCGGTAAGCTTGATAAGCTTGACGAGTCCGAGGAGATCAACGCCTGCACCGTAAAGATCACGGTTGACGTTGACGGCACTCCCGAGCCTTGGCTTCTTCTTTTCAAGAACGAGACTCATAACCACCCCACCGAGATCGAGCCCTTCGGAGGTGCCGCAACCTGTATCGGCGGTGCTATCCGTGACCCGCTTTCCGGACGCTCCTATGTATACGGCGCTATGCGTCTTACCGGTGCGGCAGATCCTCTTAAGCCCGTGGAAGAGACCCTTGAGGGTAAGCTTCCCCAGAGAAAGATCGTTACCACCGCAGCGGCAGGCTACTCCTCCTACGGTAACCAGATCGGTCTTGCTACCGGTATCGTAGACGAGATATATCACGACGGATATGCTGCAAAGCATATGGAGGTTGGCGCGGTTATTGCGGCAGCTCCCCAGGAGAACGTTCGCCGTGAGGTTCCCGCACCCGGAGATATCGTTATCCTCCTTGGCGGAAGAACCGGTCGTGACGGCTGCGGCGGTGCTACCGGCTCGTCGAAGTCCCATAACCTTAAGTCGCTCGAGAGTTGCGGCGCAGAGGTTCAGAAGGGTAACGCACCCGAGGAAAGAAAGCTTCAGAG